>NZ_JABSUT010000010.1:0-297863 GCF_013284285.1 Brevibacillus sp. HB1.4B | reverse complement strand
TTTGCCGTTGGGCTGGTTTTCCTTTTGCGTGCAAGTTTTAGAAGGCCTCGATCTACGGACAAGGCTAGTGAGAAGAAAAAGCACAGGGCTCGCAGACCTTGACAACGCCTACCCAGTCGGAACTTCAAAAAGGGGACCACGCTTGTCGAACACTTCTTCCTCGAGAAACATCCGCCCGTAGGGTGGCTTTGGCTCGACGGTCCCCTTTTTGAAATGGAGACGTCCAGTCAATTCCCCCTGCTGGCGTGTCAGAGTCGAAGAGAACAGTGCTTTTTCTTCTCCTCCACCATGTTGACTCAAACCAGATTTTCTTATTTTTTTATGGTTGGACAGAAGAACCCGGCCGATCAATCAGCTGCCGCAGCTTTGTCTCCGTTGCAGAATTCGGGTCAGGCGTGTAAATGCTGCACTGCAAATCCGCGCTCCCGGAAACTTGCAGCGAAGTCAGATCAAAGAGCATTTTCCCTGCCTTTGCATGACGGAATTCCAGTAAAACCTCCGGGGCTGAGCTGACGCGGCTTTGCTCCCATAGATCGTGAAAGTCGGGATGAACCTGCCGCATTTCGCTTAAAAACTGCTCATACCACTCGTCCTCCACATACTGACCATAATTCGCGCGAAAAATTGCGAGAAAGCCGCTGACGAAATGCTCCCAGTTAACGGCCAGCCGTCGCAATTCCTTTCGCGTAAACACCAGGCGGATCAAATTGCGCTCTTCATAAGGGATTTGTTCAAAATCGAGAAAGACATGTGCGGCTGCCTCGTTCCAGCCGACAATATGACTGCGCCGATCTGAAATGATGGTTGGACACGAGCGCAACTCTTTTAAGATTCGTTTCAGGGCAGGATTGATCTTCGGCGGCTCATCTTTTGGCAAACCTTGCCCGACTCCCGTGCCTGTCTCCAGTGCCAGCGCATACAAATATTTGCGCTCATCGACGGTGAGCTGCAAGGCTCTCGCTACCGCATCCAGAACAGAAGGCGAGACCTTGATGTCGCGGCCTTGTTCCAGCCATGTATACCAGGTGGAGCTGACCCCCGCAAGCTGAGCAACCTCTTCTCTACGTAGCCCGGGTGTTCTTCTGCGCGTCCCAGGAGCCAGCCCGACCGATTGTGGCAGGATTTTGGCGCGCTGCGCTTTCAAGAAAGTAGACAGTGCTTGCAAACGCGTTTGCTGATTCATGGTACACTCTCCATTTCCTCAACTGGTTAAGTTTGTTAGACTAGTACTTATTATACTAGGATAAACAACAACTTGTAATAGGATAACCCGTGTGACAAGATGATTCCCATAAGGCACTCAAATAGGAGGCTTACCATGGAAAAAGTCGTTGTTACAGGTATGGGAGTGATTTCCCCGATAGGGAATACAGTAAAGCAGTTTTGGAACAGTCTCGTCCAAGGGAAGTCTGGAATCTCGCATATTGACACGTTTGATACAGCTCGTAATAAAACGAAAATCGCCGGTTTGGTGCGAGATTTTGATCCGGTAGAGCGGTTTGGGCGCAAAGAGGCGCGACGAATGGATCGCTTTTGCCAGTTTGCCCTTGCTGCGGTAGAAGAAGCGTTAGAGGATGCAGAGCTTCGGCTGGACGAGTTGGACCGCGAGAGAATCGGGGTATATGTAGGTTCTGGCATTGGTGGGGTAGAGACGCTCCTTGAGCAGCATGATGTCCTGCGTGAGCGAGGTCCAGAGCGGATTAGCCCGACGCTAGTTCCCATGCTCATCTCCAACATGGCAGCAGCGATGATCAGCATCAAGTACGGTCTGTACGGACCGACGATGTCCCCTGTTACTGCTTGCTCGATTGGGAATACGTCCATCGGCGAGGCTTTCCGACTCATTCGATCGGGCGGGGCGGATATCGTCATCGCTGGTGGTTCTGAGGCAGCCGTGACGGACATATCTCTCGCCAGCTTTAGCAACGCGACGGCATTGTCCACGAGAAATGATGATCCAGCAGGAGCGAGTCGGCCATTTGATTCCAAGCGGGATGGGTTTGTCATGGCAGAGGGTGCCGGAATTGTGATTTTGGAATCAGAATCACACGCCAAAAAAAGAAACGCCCGCATGTATGCCGAGGTGATTGGCTACGGGGCAAGCTCTGATGCCTATCATATGGTGGCGACACATCCAGAAGGAATCGGTCCCTATCGCGCGATGAAATGGGCCCTCCAGGAAGCAGGGGTGCAAGCGACAGATGTGGATGTCATCAGTGCGCATGCAACCAGCACAGAAATCGGAGATCGCTCCGAGACATTGGCGATCAAAAAGCTGTTTGGCGAGGATGCTTACCGTGTACCGATCACCGCCAACAAATCGATGACTGGTCATATGTTTGGTGCAGCCGGGGGTGCGGAGGCGATCGCCCTGATTAAGAGCTTGCAGGAAGGAATCATTCCCCCGACGATCAATCAGGAGGAGCAAGACCCGGCCTGCGATCTGGACTATGTGCCAAATACAGCCCGCAGAGCTAGTCTCACCATCGGCATGTCCAATTCCTTTGGCTTTGGCGGTCATAACGCAGTCATCGTGTTGAAAAAAGTGTAACGGATAGAGTCTGTTTCCGTAGTCTCCGGTAGACTATGAGAGCAGGCTTTTTTCATTTCGGTAAAAAATGTGAAACGTTTTACAGTCCTGATTTCTCTAACTGGGGAGAAAAGGAGGGGGAACAGATTGAACAAAACGCTTGGTCTCGTTGCACGCGCCAAGAACGGTGATTCAGAGGCATTCCAAATGCTCATGCACCAGGAAAAAGCCAATCTGTATAAGATGGCTTTCGTGTACACGCGCAATGAAGAGGATGCACTGGAGGTTTTTCAGGAAACGGTCTATAAAGCTTTGATCTCCATTTCAACCGTAAAGGATGATCAATATTTTACGACATGGCTGACGCGAATTTTGATCAACACGGCGATTGCCTATTTGGCTAAAAAGCGAAAGGTAATTTCGCTGAGTACAGACATGATCGAAAATATACGAGATACAGAAGGGGTAAGGCTGGAAGAACGAATCGACCTTCTGGAAGCAATGGGAGAGCTCGAAGAAAAGTATGTAACGGTTCTCTTGCTGCGATTTTATAAGGACTATTCTGTAAAGCAAATCGCAGCCATGCTAGATTGCCCGGAAGGCACCGTGAAAACGAACATACACAGAGGTCTTACTCTATTAAGGAAGAAGCTGAAAGGGGAGTATTTCCATGAGAGAAAAAATTCATGCCTATAAAGAGCAAGTAGATCGCATTCCGGTCCCTACAGAGAAGCTGGACGACATTATCACCAAAATGGTTCGAGAAGCAGCACCACAAAGAAAACGCCTAAACAAAACGAAGCTGGTGTATAGTACAGGGGCTGCAGTCGTTGCTCTAGGTATCTTGTTTAGCTCAGCGGCTGTCTCACCCGCGATGGCAAACCTAGTCTCCAAGGTGCCTTTGATCGGATCGATATTCGCGACTTACGGTGACAGCGGATTGAAGCATGCGAGTGAAAAAGGCTTAACGACTGTCATCGGCGAGTCACAGAACGTAGGTGGCAATGCGATTACCGTCAATGAAGTCTACTATGATGGGACACGCTTTACGATTGGGTACACATTGGAAACGAAGGAGGCAGTCGGAGAGCATTATTTAGGCTCCTCACCAGATTTGACAGTGAACGGGGAAGCGTTTGGATACGCAGGAAGCAGCAAGCAAACACAAATCACACCGACGCTTGCGACCGGAATTGTCGATATCGACGCAATGAATGACTTGCCTCAGGAGTTCAAGCTAGGGTTGAGCTTCCAGGGGGAGGACGGCAAGAAGTGGAGCTTCTCCCTACCAATCAGTGAACGTACAGATACGAAACGCATTCCGATTAATCACCAGCAACAAGCTGGAGGCATTGACCTGACCGTTTCGGATGTCACACTGGGTCCAGCAGGGCTGGTTGTGAGCTTCCAGGCAGTAACCGAGGAAATTGGGTATTTATCGAGCTATTTGGAATTCAAGGTCGTTGATGAAAAAGGGAACGAGCTGGGAGCGTACTCAGGTGGCAGCCAAGGCAAAAAGTCCGACGGCAAAGAATATCTCACGGGTACAAGACGTTTCGACCCGGTGACAGCGGATGTAAAAGAATTAACGATCACGCCATATATGTCATTTCCTACGAACGGTGGCGGTGTCGAAATGGATGGCAAAGGGAAAGAAACACTGATCCAATCAGCAATCGAGACGATACAAAAGCATGGAAAGAACATCAAGTTCCATACGTTTACCATTTCCTTGCAAAAATAAAACCACACAAAAAAGCGTCCCTCCACATACTGGAGCGACGCTTCTTTACTTGATCAGGGCAAGAACTAGGATTGCTTTCTCATCGCACCTAGCTCTTCAACGATGGCGGTCATTTCATTGATACCAAACGCCGCTTTTTTCTGCACCATGTTGTACAGGTACAGCAAATCCTCGTAATGAACGAGATCGAAATCCTCCGGGCGCATCACCGCCGTATTCGCCATGTTCAGCTTTGCTTTGATGCCCTCGATAATAACGGCCAGGTTTTCTACAGTAGGTTGATTCAGGTCAGCCATACTTTCTCTCTCCTCTCATCAAAGCTGGTATTTATTTCGTCAGTTGCCCACGTGTGACGCCCAACTGGTTGGTTGCCTTCAGGGTACGCCATACGTGTGTACCGCTAACTTCTCCGCGCAATGCCTTGCGATACAGACTGATTACTTCTTTCACGCGCTCTGGCTCTTCTTCCAAAAACTCGATGCGGTAGCTGCCGACATTCAGGGAGCGGAACTCGCTCAAGTACTCAGCACCGGACTGGTCAATCGCGTTATAAACGGTATTGCGGCAACCGGTATCCACACGTATAGGGTGAGAGAAACCGACGCGGTCTTTCAAAGAAATACGGGAGGTCTCACATGGAGTTCCGCAGTTTGTATGGTCAGTACCTTCACTCATGAATGTGCAGTATACGCAGTGCTCAGTGTGGAACATCGGCATGTGCTGGTGGATAACCAGCTCCATATTCGCAGCGTTCGAGCGGCTGAGCAGATCGACCATCTGCTGGATGTTCAGATCGTACGATGGCGTAACGCGGTCAAGACCTGTTGCGAGGAACAGCTCAACTGCCTTGTGGTTCGCGACATTCAAGGAGAAATCGCCAATGAGCGGAATGTCGATTTCTTCGCGGCGAGACAAGTAGTAATAGAGTGCTCCCGTGTTGCGCACCAAAATAGCGTCTGGCTTGCTTTTCGCGATCAGGGCAAGGACACCGTTTTCATCCGGCATATGAATGCGCATCGTAGCAATCCCGATCTTTTTCCCGTACTTATGGGCCAGCTTTACACCCTCTGGATATTGCTTGACGAATTCAAAGTCAGCGTAGAGGAAGTCCACATCTGTTTGCGCAGCTGCTTCCAATTGCTCAAGCGAGCGGCACAGAGCTGTCAGGAGTGGTTTTTCCACTGGTGTGCTCGTGGGTACGTCCGCGTATACATTGATATCGTGATGGTGGTAAATCGGCGGCTTGGAACGCAGGAACACGAGCTGCTCGACTGCGTCACGGCGCATCCGGTTCAACTCACTGACAGGTACGATGAGATCCCCTTCGAGATCGACAGTCAGATCGTGAGCTTCCAGGTGGAAAATAGTTCCGCCTAGACGGCTGAGTTGATCGTGCAGCAATTCTTTCGTCAGAGGACGCTTCAAAGCAGTCTCCAGCAGCACGTCGGAAGGAACACTGACCGCGTGATTCTCCTGTTTATCCACCCAAGTGACGCTGAGCTTTTCACCCAGCTTGCCGCTTACGTGAACGGACAGCGGGAAGGTGCGATAAGGCTTTTCCGTCTCGAACGTTTTGCGCAGGCGACGATCCAGCTCAGGATCGCTCGTCTTCCATACGCGGTCCCCGACGTGAAGACGTTTCAGATTCACGTCATTGCGTCCCATGACGATTTCGTACATGCCTTTGGAAACTTCGCCTTCTACTTTTTTACTGCGGCTCAAAATATCGTAGATGCGACCGCCTTCTTCTTTTTGCGTGGGGTCACCCGCGTCGAATACGATTCCGTCTCCGCGTTTGACAGGAGCAGTGATGTCCACCAGTACGCCGGTAGGAAGCAGTTTTTTCACGGTTCCCAAAAACACACCGCGGCTTTTCGGGAACGATCCATCTACGAGCTGCTTGTTGTTTGTCCCGGTCAAAAATCCGTGTGTAAACCCGCGAGAGAAGCTTTGTTGCAGCTCGCGTACTTCTACCTCGGATGGTCCTGTATCTTGTCCGGCAAAATAACGCTCGATGGCGGCGTTGTATTTACTCACGACGTTTGCAACGTATTCAGGTGTTTTTAGACGACCTTCAATTTTAAAGGAAGTCACGCCAGCTTCGATCAATTCAGGAACCAAATCGATGGCAGCCAAGTCCTTCGGGGACAGCACGTAAGCAATATTTCCCATATCCTTTTGCACACCGTCTACCATCAGGTCATACGGCAAGCGACAGGCTTGGGCACACTCTCCGCGGTTTGCCGAGCGTCCACCCCACATTTCCGAGGTCAGACATTGTCCGGAATAAGAAACGCACAAGGCGCCGTGGACGAATACTTCCATCGGCAGCTTTGCTTTTTCCCCGATTTTTTTGATCTCTTTTAATGAATTTTCACGACCAAGTACGACGCGTTCCATATCAAACGGCTTCGTGAACTCCACCGCTTCCGGCGAAGTAATCGTCATTTGCGTAGAGCCGTGAATCGGGAAGTCTGGAGAAATCTCGCGGATCATCTTTACAAGACCGAGGTCTTGTACGATCACAGCATCTACTCCAGCGTGAATACAGGCGTCTATCAACTCGCGTGCATCTTCTAGTTCATTTTCAAAAACGAGAATATTAAAGGTAAGGAAGCCCTTTACCCCGTACATGTGCAAATAAGCCATAATCTCAGGCAGCTCCGCCATTTGGAAGTTCTCAGCACGCGCACGCGCGTTGAACTTTTCTACCCCAAAAAAGATGGCATTGGCTCCGTTGGCCACGGCTGCCTTCAAACAGTCCCAGTTACCAGCAGGTGCCAACAGCTCGATATCTTCACGCTTTATACCATTTCGCATTTGTATGTCATTACCTCCAAGGTCTTCAAACAAGCTCTTCTTCATCATAGGGAAATGTGCTGGTCACCGCAACAAAAACATCCTTTCTGCCAGATGTTGAAAATGTGCCTTCCAGAAAGACACCTAGAGATGTTATTCTGTAAGAAAAATCGAAATATTCTAAGAGCCAGGGGAACCGATATATGTTAATCATCAAAGACATTTTGCTGCAGTTATTGTTCGTTATCGTCCCTGTTTTGCTGTATAGAAATGTTTGGCTGGGGCGATCAACCTCGAACAAGATGAGCGTCAAGTCATCAGTGGTTATCGTTTGTAGCTCGATCAGCGTCATTTTTGCCATGAGCTTTCCAGTACAACTCAGTAATGGTATGGCGTACGATTTACGCTCGATACCAATCATTATTACCATTTTATACGCTGGGTATATCCCGGGCATTTTGACGATTTTGGTGATGTTTGTCGTAAGGATCGTTCTGGGTGGCGATGGCGTTCTCATAACGATTCTTGGAACGATGGTCTACGCGATCATACCGTTTTTGTTGGTTAATCGTTGGTATGGCTACTCTTTGCGAAAAAAACTAGCGGTCGTTTTCTTAATCGGATGCTTGAAGCAGCTATCCATCATCGGTGGAGGGATGGTTGTTTTGATCTGGAGAGGGTTCCCGTTGTCCATCATTAACGATTATCTGGAGCCGCTAGTGGAAATCGGCTACCTCGCTTTGATCATACTAGGTGGAGCCGTTTATTTCATCGAGTTTATTCGAGAATCTCATATTATCCGCAAGCAAGTCGAACGTTCAGAAAAGCTGAACCTGATCAGCGAGCTGGCAGCCAGTGTCGCCCATGAAGTGCGCAATCCACTCACAGTGGTACGAGGCTTTGTCCAATTGCTGCGTGAGGAGTCGAATCCGAAAAACATTGAATACATCCGATTGGTCTTAAATGAACTCGATCGGGCTGAATTTATTATTTCCGACTATTTAAATCTGGCCAAGCCTCATTCTGAGACGCTGGAGCGACTGGAGATTTCGCATACCGTGAAAGAAGTGACGGCCATCATGTCCTCTTACAGCGTCATGAACCGAGTGGAAATCGCCTGTGAGACCGAACCGGGCCTATTCGTTGAGAGCAACGCCGTTAAACTCAAGCAAGCATTGATGAATCTGATGAAAAACGGTATCGAATCGATGGGACAAGGTGGCGTACTGCACGTCACCGTACAAGCAGCCGGGAACTATCATGTGATTTCCATCAAGGATGAGGGAGAGGGGATGACGCCGGAGCAGATTGAACAGATTGGGCTTCCTTTTTATTCGACAAAGGAAAAAGGGACAGGTCTCGGATTAATGGTAACTTGCCGGATCATCGAGGCGATGCAAGGGACGATCCACTTTCAGAGTGAACGAGGACACGGAACGCAGGTGACAATTGAACTGCCTGCCGTGTATACGACCGAAAAAGGAGGCGAACATGGACAAAGATCAAGAAGTGTGGGAGCGACTCTTTCATGAGTTGGCTGTAATCAGAAGCGAGTTAAAAGCGTTCAAGCTCGAAACACGTGCAGAGCTCTATCAAATCAAAAGCGAGCTGAAAGAATGGCAGCAGAGAGAAGAACAGCGAAGGCTCCCGAGCGAAGGGGAATAAACCATGCGACGTTCCGTAAACCGATGGTGGAAAAAAACAGGAAAAGCTGTTTTCGCAGCAGGCTTGGCTTTAGCTCTAGCTGCATGCGGACAACCACAGGAAGCAGCAAAGCCTGCCACACAACCAACGACAGAAGCTACGCCGGCTAATGCATCTGTGCAACCCGAACAAATACTCAGACTGAATAACTTTACAGAACCGCTTTCTCTTCATCCCGGACTCATTTCGGATGTTTGGTCATCCAATGTTATTTTTCAGACGTTTGAGGGGCTGACTCGCATTGACGACGAGGGCGTTCCACAGCCCGCCATGGCGCAGGAAATCAAGGCATCAGACGATTTGTTGACGTACACCTTCACGATTCGCGACAATGCGAAGTGGTCGAACGGCGATCCCGTAACCGCGCATGATTTTGAGAACGCCTGGAAATGGGCACTTGATTCCAAAAACGGTTCCGAGTATGCCTATCAGCTGTTTTATGTGAAAAATGCAGAGGCGGCCTTTGCTGGCAAAGCGAAGCCCGAAGAGATCGGGGTCAAGGCAATAGATGACAAGACACTGGTCGTCCAACTGGAAAATCCGACGCCGTTTTTTCTGGAGCTCACGGCTTTTTACAGCTACTTCCCGCTGAATACCAAAGTGGTGAAAGACAAACCGGACTGGGCGAAGGAAGCAGGACCAGCCTACACCTCGAATGGACCGTTCAAACTCGATACGTGGGAGCATAAAACCAAGCTGACGCTTACGAAAAATGAGCATTACTGGGACGCAGACGCTGTCAAGCTGACCAAAATCGAAATGAATATGATCAATGACGCAAATACAGAGCTCTCGATGCTGGAGGGCGGCGATCTCGATTGGGCAGGTGCCCCAACTGGCAATCTTCCACTTGACGCGATGCCTACTCTGAAGGAAAAAGGATTGCTGGTGATCACGCCAAAAGCCGGGACGTATTGGTATGAATTCAACACAGAGCAAAAGCCTTTCCACAACAAAAAAATTCGCCAAGCCTTTTCATACGCGATTAACCGGAAAGACATCGTGGAGAACATCACCCAAGGAGGGGAATTGGTTGCAACAGCCGTAGTGCCGCCTACGATGTTTGCTGAGAACGAGCAAGGCTTGTTTCCAGACAACGACATAGAAAAAGCCAAGCAGCTGTTGGCGGAAGGCATGAAGGAAGAAGGGTACGCTAGCGTCGACCAGCTCCCGCCGATTACACTGTCCTATAATACAGAGGAAGCACAGACCAAAATAGCGCAAGCCGTACAGGACATGTGGCAAAAAAACTTGGGTGTGCATGTCAAGCTGGAGAATCAGGAATGGAATGTCTACTATGAAAACGTGAAAAATGGGAAGTACCAAGTAGCGCGGATGGGGTGGACAGGGGATTTCAACGATCCGATCAACTTCCTAGAAATATTCCGAACGAAGGAAGGCAACAACCATACTCGTTGGGAGAATCGTCAATATGCCGATCTATTGGCGGCTTCTGCCAAGGAGAAGGATGCTGCCAAACGAAAAGCGATCTTGCAAGAGGCTGAGAAAATCTTGGTGGACGAAATGCCAGTCATTCCGTTTTATTTCAAGTCTACGGTGTATGCGCAGAACCCCAAGTTGAAAGGCGTAGTCATTTCAGGTTTGGGATATGCACAGTACAAATGGGCATATTTCGAATAAATCATACAGTAGTCACATTCGAAGGGCTGGTCAGTCGGATTATTCCACGACCAGCCCTTCGAATACGATAGAGACCTTCTCTTCCATGATTTCTTCGAGTGCCCAGGCGCCTTCGCTGCGTACCCAATCATAAAGAGCGTTATAGTAAATGTTTTCCAACATATTCGCAGCGACAAGAGGGTTGAATTTACTTTTCAATTGATTCTTTTCTTGCGCTTCTTCAATCAGGTCAGCGAAAAGTTGACGCAATTCAAAGTACATGTTCTTTTCATTCTCAAGCACTTTCCGATGTTTCATCGAGGATTCTACGACGACTTTGATGAAATCGAAATTGGTGATGGTGACTTCATTCATGATCTTGTAGATCCGGAGCACCTTCGATTTGCATTCGTTACCATAATCCCACTCTTCCCGGCGCTCCTCGATTTCATGCAGACGCTCATATCCCCAGTTAGCGAGAATGGCTTCCTTTGAAGTGAAATGCAGAAAGATCGTACCGCGTGCAACATCCGCTTCTTCGGAAATCATGTCGATTGTGGTTGCTTCAAAGCCGTGCGTTTTGAAAAGCTTGATAGCCGCATTGAAGATTTTTTCGCGTGTTTCGCGCTTTTTCCGTTCCCGTCTCGTCGTCAAGTATGTAGCACCTCCTTATGAACTCGTACGCTTGATTATAACACAACGGTTACCTAACAAAAGAATAGTTCATGCAATTGAGCATAAATTAGGTGAAAAAAGGATAGACTTCTGCGCAGCTCGAATGTATATTTATATACTATAATGAATAAATATTAAATCATGCCAGGCTCGAAATGCATGGGGTGGAGGAGAGTAAAATGGGTGTTGCAAAGGCACTGGCAGTACGTCAGGCTACGATGAAAGACGTGGATGCCATGTTGGAGATTGTTAATGAATATGCACAGCAAGGCTTGATGCTACCACGTACGAAGCTGTCTTTCTTAGAAAACTTGCAATCCTTTATTGTCGCTCATGATGGAGATTCGGTCGTAGGTGTCGCAGGCCTACATATTTTGTGGGAGGATCTGGCTGAGATCCGCTCCTTGGCTATCTCGGAAAAAGCGAAGGGGATGGGCGTAGGGAAACATCTGGTTCTTCATTTGGTTGAGCAATGTCGCCTTCTGGGAATTAAGCGTGTACTGGCGCTGACCTATCAACAAGTGTTTTTTGAAAAGTGCGGGTTTTGGGTGGTTGCCAAGGAAACACTGCCGCAAAAAGCTTGGAAGGATTGTATTAATTGCTCCAAGCTGCCGATGTGCGACGAAATTGCTATGATTTTCGAAACAGCCTGATACTTTGGTCTAGCCTTCCTTTTTCCTTTTCTGGTACTATATTCATATGAATAGTAGAAATATAAATAATATTCTATAAGTATACCAGAAAATGAGATTGGAAAAAATAGGGGGCTCTTCCATGAAATTAGGCGCTCGTATACTGCTCGTACTACTACTGGCAGGAAGTGTACCGCTGACGGCAGCGGGAGTGTTTGCTTATCAGGAATCCAAGCAGGAATTGTTGAACGGAAGCGCCGCTACACTGGAAGCGCTGCGTCACAGCAACAAGGAACAGGTGGAAAATTACTTTCGTGAGCGAGCCAGGAACGTGGATACGCTGGCTGCATCGGGAACAGTAATGTCTGCCCTTTCTTCGTTTGAGGACGTGTGGCGGCAAGGACGAGAATCGCCTACCTACGAAGAAGTGCAAGCGAGGTATACCAACGAATTGAAAATGGAGGTCGCTCGCTACGGCTTCGTAAATGCTTTTCTGTTGAATGCACAAGGGGACATCGTGTACGAGACAAAGCCGCAGGCCGATTTTGGTACCAATCTCCTGACAGGCCCACACGCTGACTCTGTACTTGGCCAGACTGTGCAGCAAGTCAAGAAAACCCAAAGCGCAGAAATGTCAGATCTAGGCATTTACGAGCCATCTGGAGGAGCGCCAGGGGTATACATGGCAGCGCCGATCTACGAGCGAGGTTACATCATCGGGCAAATAGTAGTCGAAGTATCCATGGATTATATTTCTAGAATATTCAATCAACGAGAGGGACTTGGGGAAACCGGGAAGATTTACTTGGTGGGTGGTCCGGACAAGCTCATGCGCTCACAACTGGGCAGTGAGCCAAATACGTTATTACAGCAAAAAGTAGATACGCCCATCGTTGATCAGGTCTTGCTCACCCAACAATCCGAAGGAACGGTCGAAAGCATGGATTACTTAGGACAGCAAGTGCTCGTGTCCTATGATCAGGTCAAAGTGGGGAAGAAGACGTGGGCGATTTTGGCAGAGATGAATATGACCGAAATACTGGAGGGCCCAACCCGCATTCGGGATGCCATGATTGCCTTTAATGGTGTCGTCCTCTTGCTAATCGTCATCATCTCGTTATTTACAGCAAATTGGCTTCGTCGCTCGTTTCGCGGCATGCTTTCCGTGGCAGAGCGGATCGGACATGGGGATTTTTCGCGTGAGATTCCTGACAAGCTATTAAAACGAAAAGATGAATTGGGGGAGCTTGCAGAGTCTCTCGTTACGATGCAGAAGCAACTACGCAAAATTTTGTTTCAGATTCAGCAGGCAGCCGCTTCCGTTTCCGGTGCGGTGCGAAATATCCAGGGAAACACCAGTGAGATTGCCGCTTCCAGTCAGCAAATTGTCCTCGTCGTCGATCAAGTGGCTGCATCTGCTGACAGTCAGGTAGAAAAAATGGGACAAACCTTGAATCTAGCTGTTGATTTGACGAAAGATGTGGCGGTCGTAACGGAAAATGTAGAACGGGTGACTGTATCTGCGGAAGAAATGAAGCAGCATGCACACGCTGGCAGACGCGCGATCGCAGATGTGATGGACAGCATGGACGAAATCAATCGTTCGGTAGAAGCTGCAACGGATGTCATTCATGTATTGGAAGGGCGATCGAAGGACATTTCGAGAATTATCTCCGTCATTACAGAAATTGCCCGACAGACCAATCTGCTAGCTTTGAATGCTGCGATCGAAGCAGCCAGAGCAGGAGAGCATGGCAAGGGATTTGCCGTCGTCGCTGGGGAAGTGCGCAAGCTGGCAGAAGATACCAACAGCGCTGCCCAGCAGATCGTAGGCATGATTGGAGACGTACAAAAGGATACGAAGGAAGCAGTCGCCAGGATGGTCGAGGGTGCCCAAACGACCGCCCGCGGCATAAAAACAGCACACCAATCGCAGGAGATGTTCCAACACATCGAGGAAAACATCCTCGGGGTGTCGCAAGAAATTAATGGTGTCAGTGAAGCATTCAAGCGTATGGCGCCAGATGCCCAGCAGGTAGCCGTTGTCGCTGGTGAAGTATCGTCCGCATCGATGCAAGCGGCTGCCGGTGTCCAAAGCATCTCGGCTGCGGTAGAGGAGCAGAGTGCAGCGATGGAGCTTATCGCAGATGCTGCGAATCAGCTGGCCATTCTAGCAGAAGAGCTGAGAAGCTCACTTGCAACCTTTGTTTCGCGCGAAAATTAAGAAAAGAGGGACGGAGCAAAAGCCAGTGACAACTGCCTTTTCTCCCGTCTCTTTTTGTATTTTGGAAGGATATCTCACACAAAATGTTGAATGATAAGGACGATGGAGAGTTTCAAGCCGGAGGGACGTAAGCGTGCACAAACTAGATTGGGAACTATATCTGCTACCGTTCGAACAAGCTGTAGAAGAAATCAAAGTCAAAATTAAAAATATCCGTAACGAGCTGCGCAAACGCAAGGAGCATTCACCGATTGAGTTTGCGGTGGGCAGGGTCAAATCGATCCCGAGTATTTACAACAAGGCAAACCGCTTGCAGTTTCCGATTGATGAGAATATCTGCTGGGAAATTCGCGATATCGCAGGCATCCGCGTCATTTGCCAGTTTATTGATGATATACCTGCAGTCGTTGAGATGATCCGCAACCGCGGAGACATGCGTGTGTATTTGGAGAAGGATTATGTCTCTACCCCAAAAGAAAGCGGATATCGCGGCTATCACCTTGCCGTGGAGTATCCGATCATGATGGCGGGTGGGCAAGTGACCATTCCGGTAGAAATTCAGATTCGCACATTGGGAATGAATTTTTGGGCGACGATTGAGCACTCGCTGAATTATAAATACGAGGGAATTATCCCATCCGATATACGGCAAAGATTGTTCGAGGCTGCCAAGGCGTCTTACAAGCTTGATAGCGAAATGAACAACATCCGGGACGAAATTAAAGACGCCCAAGCAGAATTTACGAAAAAAGAAGTGCCAATGGAGTCATTGTTATCGTTGGTGGAGCTGGATCTCGACGTCGATGCGGCAATGGACGAAGGAAGCATGAATGAGAGGACTGGAGAAGAGAATGACAAGCGTTAATTGGCTGGAAGAAACAAAGAAACGCAAGGACGAACTGATTGCGACGACACAACAATTTTTGCAGATTAAAAGTGTATTAGACCCCGAGTCAGCACGGGAAGGTGCCCCTTTTGGAGAAGGGATTCGGCAAGCGCTTGACTTTGCTCTAGGCGTGTGTGAAAAAGCAGGCATGACAACCAAAGACGTCCGCGGGTATGCAGGGCACGCTGAATTCGGACAAGGTGAGGAATTGATCGGCATTCTGAGCCATGTCGATGTCGTACCGGAAGGCGAGGGCTGGAGTACGCCTCCGTATGCAGCCGAGATCGTGGATGGACGCATGGTGGCCCGTGGTGCGATTGACGACAAGGGACCGACGATGGCGGCCATTTTCGCAGCGAAGATCGTGATGGAGTTGGGATTGCCGCTGTCGAAGCGCGTGCGCTTTATTTTCGGTACGGATGAAGAATCGAGCTGGCAGTGTGTGAACACGTATTTTGAAACGGAAGAAATGCCGACGATGGGCTTTACACCAGATGCAGACTTCCCGCTGATCTATGCGGAAAAAGGGTTGACTGATCTGTCATTGCGGCAGACGCTTGCATCCTTCCAAAGCCTCGGAATACCTGCTGCGGTTAATGTGGCGGCAAAGCTCGTTTCCTTACAGGCTGGCTTGCGGATGAACATGGTTCCAGACAAGGCTGTAGCAACGCTTGCGCCAATCGGCTTGAATAGTGAGGCGATTGCACAAAGTTATCGCCAGCACTTGGAAGCGACTGGCTTGAAAGGAAAAGTGGAGGAGCAGGACGGTCTCGTAGTGCTGCACATGGAGGGCGTTTCGGTTCACGGAATGGACCCGAGCAAAGGTGTCAACGCGGGTACTGAGCTCATTCACTTTTTGCGCACCTTGTCCTTGGATGAACGCGGAGCAGTATTTGTAAGTTTGGCTGATCGTTATTTGCACAAGCAGCATTACGGTGAAGCGATTGGCATCGCGCATGATGATGAAGAAATGGGTGCGCTCACACTGAACACAGGTGTGATCGAGTATGACGAAAAGCAGGATGCGCTTTTCCGTCTGAATATCCGTTACCCACATTCTGTTGCCTTCGAAAAATGGTCGGCCGTTCTTGCTGAACAATTCAGTGAAGGGGCATTTACGCTCGAAGTGGCTGAGCATCTGACACCGCACCGCGTCAACCCGAATCACCCTTTGGTGACGACACTGCAACGCGTGTATACGGAACAAACAGGCGAGGAAGCAGGCATCATTGCAATTGGCGGCGCTACCTACGGCCGTTCGCTGGATGTTGGGGTAGCATTCGGACCGCTTTTCCCAGGTCGTCCTGACAGTGCCCACCAGCGAGATGAATATATTTTCGTGGATGATCTGATCAAAGCGACAGCGATTTACGCGCAAGCGATCTATGAATTAGCGAAGTAGGAATAGCAAGCGGCTGGACACAAGTGCCAGCCGTTTTTATTTTTTGCTGAATCAGGAGAGACAAAACTCTTTGCAAATGCTGGAAGTCAGTACTATAATGCAAGTAACGATTGATCGATTAATCATTCATCAGCAAGGAGCCTGTACAGCATGCCACTTTCAGAAGAACAAGTGCTAAAAATGAAGCAAAAGCGGGAAACGATTCTTCAGCAGGCCGTTCTCTTGTTTGCCGAGCGCGGCTATGATGATACCACCATTGCAAAAGTCGCGAAGGCATCTGGAGTGAGCTTTGGCAGTGTTTTCACGTACTTTGAAAACAAGGATCAGCTCTTTCATGCTGCCGTCACGGAGCCATTACAAGAGCATTCGGTCAAACTGCTTGACTTTGATCCCCAAGCATCTGAGCCATTACTGGAATTAGAGAGAATGGTGACCAATCACATCAAGCTTTTCGCCGCGTTCGATTCGTACTTGCGTCTGGTCGTCCAAGTAGTTGGCTACTACAATCGTTTTGCCCATTCATTTGCTGAGTTAGATGCGTTTCACAACACATTTCGTACGAAAATTGCCGAGCTCTTGATCAATGGACAAGAGAAAGGACTCTTGCATGTCCAAGACCCTAAATACGTGGCGACAGCGTACATGAGTCTGTTAATTGGTCTGCGTGTGAATTTGACCGATGAGCCACAAAGCAACATGTGGGAAAAATTCGTTCCGTTTGCCATGCAGCTTTTTGGACCGAAGAATCGCTAGCATTCTCCATCGGTTTTTTTTTTTTTAGAATATAAATGATTGATTAATCAATCGTTACGTAAAGAGGAGTGGTCACGATGAGTTTTTGGAAGTTCGACAGCAACATTCAGATCAGGCTGATGTTACAATTTTTGACGACGATGGCGAGCATGACTGTGACCCCGTACTTGATTGTTTTTTTCTCCAAGCAATTGGGGACGGTTGTAACGGGCTTCATGTTTTTAGGCGTGATGGCAGCGAGTGTCGCAGGCTCTTTTGCAGGGGGATATGTGGCAGACAGGATCGGGCGAAAAAAAGTTATCGTTGTGTGTGAGGCGGTCATCTTCCTCAGTTTTCTTGGTGTAGCCTTTGTCAACTCGCCCTGGATCACATTTATTTTGTTTCTGTTCAATAACTTTTGTTTGGGGGCGTCAGGTCCTGCATACCAAGCACTCATTATTGATGTGAGTCAGCCTGAGAACAGGCGAGCGATTTTTACGGCTTCCTATTGGTTGAATAATCTGGCGGTAGCGATAGGAGGATTGGTGGGGGCTTTTTTGTTCGACAAGCATTACTTTGCCTTATTTCTCGGTGTGGCTGTAAGCATCGCGATTTCGCTCGCTATTACGATCCTGTTTATCAAGGAAACGTATGTGCCAGAAAAAGGTGCACGCTCAGCGTCTGGCAAACAAAGACAAAAAGATTCGAGTTTTATGGCAGATGTCATGGGAGCTTATAAAGAAGTGCTCAAGCATCGGATTTTTCTGCTGTTTACCATAGCGAATCTGCTCATTATAGCTGTAGAGGAGCAATTGACCAATGTCATAGGCCTTCGTTTAGTGCAAGATATCCCGGAGCCTGAGCAGTTATTTTCGTTTCTTGCTATTCAGGTGGATGGGATGAACTTGTTAGGCCTTTTAAAAACAGAAAACACGTTGCTGGTTGTTTGCTTGACCGTTTTAATCTCCTACGTGGTGAAGGGCTTGAGAGATAGGGCCGTGCTCCTGTCAGGCCTGGTCCTGTACTTTTGCGGGTATGCCTGGATTAGCTTCAGCAACTCTCCCGCTGTCTTACTCATTGCCATGTTCTTCGCTACACTGGGTGAAGTGATGCACATTCCGGTAAAACAAGCGCTACTCGCCAATATGGTGCCGGATCATGCGCGGAGCACGTATATGGCTGTACATTCCCTATTTAGCATTGTAGGGGTCAGTAGTGCAGGTTTGTTTATTCTTGTCAGTGCGTGGGTTCCTAACGTTGCGATCACCGGAATTTTTGCAGGGATGGGATTGATTTGTCTCGTGCTATTTCATCGGATTACGAAAAGGGGTGGGCAAGAACGAGAAGCTGCTACGAAGGCCACCCAATCAAATGCGACAGCATGAAGAAGTACTCGAGCGCATTCGGGACACTGGTTGGGGAAACAATAACAAATAGGGTGTCAGCAACTTGGAAATAAAAGGATTTTGTAAGCGGTTTCTCGAAATCGTAAAGGGAATACGTCAGTATCGAAAAGGAGATAAAGGATGGACGATCTCACGAAATTGATCAAGGATTTGACGGAAACGGACGGAGTACCTGGGCACGAGCGCGAAGTCAGGGTGAAGATGGAGGAGTACTTACAGCCTCTCAGCGACGAGTTGGTAAAGGATCGACTGGGTGGGGTACTCGGGAAGAAGACGGGGGTAGAAAACGGTCCGAAAATTTTGCTCGCGGGACATTTGGATGAAGTGGGCTTCATGGTGACACATATCACGCCAAAAGGGTACTTGCGTTTTATTCAGCTCGGCGGATGGTGGACGCACAATATTCTCTCACAACGCGTGAAGGTCAAGACACGCAAAGGTGAGTATCTCGGGCTCATTGGCTCGAAGGCACCACACGCTCTGGAAAAAGAAGAGCGGGAAAAAGTCATGAAGCTCAAGGATTTGTACATTGACATCGGGGCAAAAGATGAAGCAGATGCGAAGGAAATGGGTGTTCGCCCTGGTGATTGGATTGTTCCTGACAGTGATTTTACGACGATGCGCAACGGAGAGCTGTGGGTCGCAAAGGCGCTCGATAATCGAGCGGGGTGTGCGCTGGCAATCGAGGTGCTGAAACGTTTGCAGTCGGAAGAGCATCCAAATGTGCTATACGCCGGTGCAACCGTTCAAGAAGAAGTTGGGACGCGCGGTGCTGGCACAGTAGCGTCGCTGGTTGAACCGGATATTGCTTTTGCTGTCGATGTTGGACTCGCATATGACACGCCTGGAAATGAATCGTATCCGATGACCTGCAACGTGGGGGACGGTCCGCTCGTTATGTTATTTGATGCCACGATGATTCCACATACCGGATTGCGCGATCTCGTATTCGACACAGCAGAGGAGCTCGGCATCCATATCCAGGTGGATGCCCTCGCAGGAGGCGGAACAGACGCAGCGAAATTCCATACAAGCGGCATTGGCTGCCCGTCGATTGTCGTCGGCTTTGCGACACGGTATATTCACAGCCATAATGCGATTATGGCAAAAAGCGATTTCGAGCAGGCTGCCCAGTTGCTGACAGCTGTCATCAAGAAGCTCGATAAGGAAACGGTTCAACAACTGCTCGATAGATGAGATAGGCGAAACCCTCTCCATGCATGTATCATTGCGATGGAGAGGGTGTTTTTTGTGATGATGGAGAGGTTATGAAATCACGAGCCTCGGAGAAAAATACCCGGGAGTTGAACGGTTTAGTTGTTTTTTCGAGAGTACTCCTTTAGTATAGGTAGGATAGGATTTCGCAAGGGCAACAACCTGCCTAGGATGAATTTGATTGATGAGAGCCGGTTTTATCGCATCCACTGTCCATGCAGTCATGGTGTGGCGAATTGGTTCGCTTGTGAAAGGAAGTGGAAGTTATGGCAAAATCGTTTGCGTCTTTTGGTTTTCGTCCGGAGCTGATGCAAGGGATTCAAGACCTGTATTATAAAGAACCGACACAAATTCAAGAGGAAGCTATTCCTCTCATTATGGAAGGCAAAGATCTAATCGGACAAGCTCAGACAGGTACGGGAAAAACAGCTGCATTCATGCTGCCGATCCTCAACGCTTTGGAAGAGGGAAAACGCGACATTCAAGCGCTCATTCTCACCCCGACACGTGAGCTTTCCATTCAGATTGCCAAAGAAGTAGAAAAGCTGGGTAAGCACCTGAATGTAAACGTGCTGTCTCTGCATGGTGGAACGGATATCGACAAGCAACTTAGCAAGCTGAAAGAAACCGTACATGTTGTAGTCGGAACACCAGGCCGCGTGCTGGATCATATGAAGCGCGGATCGCTCCATTTCGGACGCATCTCCACATTGGTGCTGGATGAAGCAGATAAAATGATGGAAATGGGCTTCTTGGAAGATGTGGAGCAAGTGATCGTGCACACGCCTTCCCAGCGTCAGGTGCTGTTGTTCTCTGCTACGATGCCTGATTTGGTGAAAAGACTGGCGCACCGCTTCATGAAGCAGCCACCGCATATCAAGATTGAGGGTAAGCAGAAGACTGTTGAGCGCATTGAACAATTTTACTATGTAGTGAACCAAAGCGATAAGACGGACGCTCTCGTGGATGTGCTGGAGCAAGAGCAGCCGTTCTTGACCATCGTGTTTGCCAATACGCAAGTACGTGTACAGCAGCTTACAGCTCGATTGCAGGAAAATGGCCTCGCTGCGAAAGCACTGTACGGTGATTTGTCCCAAAACAAGCGGGAACAACTGATGAAGCAATTCCGTGAGATTCGTTTCCAATACTTGATCGCGACAGATATCGCGGCTCGTGGACTCGACGTAGAAGGCGTAACACATGTCATCAACTACGATTTGCCGAATGACGTGGATAGCTACATTCACCGCGTTGGACGTACGGGTCGTGCGGGACAAAAAGGTAAAGCCATCTCCCTCATTTCTCCTCGTCAGAAGAACTTGATGGGGCGTTTTGCCAAAGCTACGAAGGCATCGATCGAGGAAAGAATTTTGCAGGAAGGTCGCCATCTGGATGCGGGTCGCCGTCAACGTGCGGAAGAACGGGAAGCTCATTTCATTGAGCTGCGTGCACAACAGGCGAAAGAGCAACAGAAGGAAAAAGACAAAGAGTTCACTCCTGTACGTGAAGCCTTGAAGAAAAAGACGAAGGTAAAACCAGGCTACAAAAGGAAAATGGCGCGTGAGCTGGGTGAATTGCAGACGCAATATGAGAAAAATCGCAAGAAGGCAGAAGCGATTGCAGCGCGTAAAGCAGGTAAATCTGGGAAGCCAGCCGATGCCAAGAAAGCGGGAAAAGGTGGAGCCGCTCGCTCTGCCAAGGGTGGAAGACCGTTTAGCCAATCCTCATCCGCTGGGAAAACGCGTGGAAATAAGTAAAGATGGTAAGAGAAACTGTCCAGATTCGAAACGGGTCTGGGCAGTTTTTTTGATTTGGATGTTCTTTTTTTTATGAAGTTTTATGGACGCTTGCAATTCTTTATGTAACAGCCATGGCATGCCCAAGTTCTTATCCTTTGCTCGGGACAAAGTTTATCATACGTCGAACACAATATATATTGTGTTGGTAATGTAACTCAGCATTTTTCTTTATTACGGTAATGAGCTATGAACATAAATGGATTACGTATACACTGTCGGAGGACAGAACTTGCATACAGGATAGTGCTAGCGTGGAAAAAGAAATAGAGAGAATCAAGAGCAAGTATGGATATGAAGCTCTTCTGGAGCAAGGGGCAAAGATTGCGAACTTGAATAAAGAAGAGCAGTAAGGCTCCTAAAAAGGCTTATTCCCACTTCGATCAGGAGGAGGAATAAGCTTTTTTCGTACCTGAAATCGAAGGATGACCTAAATCTGTTAGGAATACGCTCTGAGATTACATGTCGTACAGAAAAAAATGAAGAAATACGGATAAATAGTTAAAAGTATAAGGTTCTTACACCGAATACCTTTCTCTTTGAAAGAAGTTGTTATAATGAATGGAAAACAAGGAGGGAGATCAAATGGATCGGATTGATGAACAAATCCTCCGCTTATTGCGGGAAAATGCCCGAATCACCAGCTCAGACATCAGTAAGCAGGTTCATTTGTCCGTGCCTGCGGTCTCCGAGAGAATACGCAAGCTGGAGGATACAGGACTCATCAAGCAATTCACGGTGAAGCTGGATCGGGAACAGCTAGGGCTTCACCTGATTGCATTTGTGATGGTGGAAATCGAAAAAACGGAGCATATCGCTGGCTTCCGTGAAACGGTCTTGCAGGCAGACTCTGTGCTGGAATGCCATCATATTGCGGGAGCTTACGATTATGTATTGAAGGTTGCTGTAAAAGGGACGGCCGATCTGGAACGATTCATCTCTGAAACATTGAAGCAAATAGATGGTGTAAGCAAGACGAATACGATGATCGTCCTGTCTTCCATGAAAGAGGAGATGTGAACCTGATGGCGATCTGGAACGGTCTATTATTCGGGATGATGCTCCAGCTATCCGTTGGTCCGGTTTGTCTGGGAGTATTGCATCGCTCGATGACTCGGCGATTTCGGGATGCACTCATGATGGTACTGGGGGTTGCACTCGTAGATGCGGTTTATATGGTGGGGGCGGTCGGGGGACTGTCGCTGCTGTTACAAATCCATTGGGTCAAACAGATGGTTTTGATTATGGGAGCTCTGATTTTGACTTGGTTTGGGATTCAAACCTTGCGTGCCATAAAAGGCAGAGGCGTACATGAACAAGCTCCAGTCCAGCATGCTCCATCGGGTCGAAACAGCTTTTGGCACGGCGTGCTTCTGACGCTCGCGAATCCACTGACCATTCTGTTTTGGGCGGGAGTTTTTGGCTCACTATTGGCATCTGGCACTTTTGTTCATTCAACAGAGTTGTTCTTGTTTGCTACAGGCTGTCTGTTATCGACTTTATTGTTCTTGGGGCTGGTAGCTTTGTTGGCCGCGTATTTGGCACGATTTTTTCGCCCAGGTTGGCTCAACGTTTTTCATGGACTCAGTGGTGTCTTTCTCATTGGGTTTGCGATTGTCCTTTACGCAAAAAGCTGTCTGATGCCTCCATACTGGCCTTTTTAAAGGAGTTCGGAATGACTGCATCGAATTTTAAATAGAATACAGGAATCGCGATCGAAAATAGTGTTTTCCTCCCATGTGATTTGGGTAATAGATAGGAAGATAGAACCCTTTCTTGTGAAAGTACCATAGTACAGGGTGTGAGGAGAACCAGTGATGACGACGGATACGTGCTTGAAATGCGGCAGTCCGATGGGCCGGGGAGAGTACACTTGCCAGGTTTGCGGAGAAAACGAAATACAAGACTACCAGATGATTCGCAATTACGTGAGAAGTTATCCGAATTCAAATGCGATGCAAATAGCCAATGCAACAGGGATATCTGTTTCAAAAATATTGCGTTATATAAGAAATGGCTCGTTGACGGTAGTAGACAATCCGCCCCGCAGAGGGCGATCATAAGAAAAAGAGAAAAGCCCACAAGCAGTCACGAATGCATTTCGTGTAGACTTGTGCGCTTTTTTATTTTTGATGCAAATTTACAACCAGCGTAGACCCTTTGGATAATGATTTTTGAGTTGCCCTTCAGATTGTTTGCCCCAACCGATGGGGAATCCATCTACAGTAACCAGCGTCCAGCCGCTTTCACCATCACGCGTGAGCGCTTCTCCTTTTAAGTACCGCAACATCTCAGGATCGTCTGCGCCATACGGAGCGACACGGACTGCCTCCGCAGGAGAGAGGGAGAGTGCCAAGGCGTGTGCAGGTTCAAATCTGTTCTTTTTTACAGTTCCTAGGTGTAGACCGACGCGCGCGACCTTGAGCTTGTCCCAGTCGAGCTCGGGAGCAGGTGAGTAGTAGAGCTGTTCGCCGAACAAAAGAAAAGCTGATTCATCATCGAATGGTTTGGAGAGCGCCGGGAGTGCTTCATCCGCGAACGTACGCCAAGCTGCCATGGCTTCTTTACGACCTGCCGGAGCCGATTTTGCCGCACGCTTTTCTTTACGCTTCCCGGCAGGTTCATGAACTTCAGTGGTATCACTCTTTTGCAGCTTGGCGAGGTAATGACCTTCTCCCTGTAGACGATGCGGCCACAATCTGGCTGTCTGAGTGAGCTGCTCGTTCTGCGGCGAGGCCCACTCTGGTTGGCCAGCAGAAAAGCAATCTACATGTGGCAGCGAGACGATCTCAAATTCCGGATGACGTCCCAGGAAGTTAACGAGTGACTGCTCATTTTCCAACGGAGCGAATGTGCAGGTGGAGTAGACCAACGTCCCGCCTGGCTTCAGCATTGCAGCGGCCGCTTCAAGAATATCGCCTTGCATGAGGTGGCACTCGGTTACTTTTGCAGGGCTCCAGTCTTCGATTGCTTCGGGTAGCTTGCGGAACATTCCTTCGCCAGAGCATGGAGCGTCTACTAAAATTCGGTCAAAAAACTGGGGGAATCGCTCCTGTAAGCGTTCAGGCGTTTCGTTGGTCACGACGGCATTGGTCACGCCGCAGCGCTCCAGATTTTCTGACAAGGCTTTTGCACGAACAGGATGGATTTCGTTTGCCACAAGCATTCCTTGTCCACGCAAAAACGCTGCAAGCTGCGTCGATTTCCCTCCTGGCGCTGCACACAGGTCGAGGATGCGCTCACCAGGTTGTGCACCGAGTGCTTCGGCAGCGGACATCGCGCTGGGCTCCTGCAAATAGTACATGCCAGCGGAGTGAAAAGGATGCTTGCCGGGACGATCTGGCTCTTTGTAGCGAAAACCGTTTTCGCACCAAGGGACTGCTTCCAGAGCAAACGGCGAGATTTTCAAAAAATCGTCACGACCCACCTTCAACGGATTGACCCGCAAGCCGTGTGCCACAGGCTGATCATACGAGGAAACAAATGCCTCATAATCGTGTCCGAGCAAGGTTTGCATGCGCTCGGTAAATGGTGTTGGTAAATTTTTTGTCATAACAGCCTCCGTGTCAGATTTTGGCCCCATGTGAAAGGAAAAGATAGAATCATGGCGAATCATAGAGAATGAGGTGAGAGCATTATGGAAGGATCCCGTGCAAAACGCTACCGCTCCCGGCGGAGAAATGACTCGGAAGTAAGCCGGTTTTGGATCATGGGGTTGCTGTTCTCACTGCTGGTGCTCGCTTTTGAATTCTTTATCGAAATACCCGCCGACGCAGATTGGCTGATCGATATGGAGATGGCTTTGTTTTCTGCCAGCTTTACGTTACTTGCCTTTTATCTGCTCGGACTTACCTTTGCCTTTTCACGCCACCAAAAGGCAGGGAAGATCAATCACCAAATCATCATCTATGTATGGTTGGGTGCGATCTTGTTTCACTTGTTCCTGCTCATCAGCAATTTGTCCAATCAGCATGTGTACAAAGCAGGGATCATTCTATTTTTAGGACCATTGTTTTTAACTGTCTACCATTTTATCACGTACTTGGCAGCTTTGCGCGAGGAGCGTGAGGAACAGGAGGCAGCTACGACAGCTACGCTCGAGCGTACGGCCTACCAGATGATTCTGGAGGGTGGACGTGTATACAGTGAGCTGAGTCGCCTGAAAACAGAATATCCAGAAGTGGAGCAAATGCTTCGTGCCAACGATTTTCACGATAAACTGGAGCGCTATGCTTTGGAAATGCAGCAGTATTTGCAGGCGAAGCATTTTGAGCGTAAAGACGTGGAGCTCTTGGAGGGTCACTATTATTTCTTGGAAAACTTGCTGAGCTTGGCGAAACAACATCCGGGAATAATCGAGTCCCGCGTATATAGCCGCCGAGGTGACAATTGATGGGTACAAAGGAGAGGGAAGCGGATGTTTTGGAAAAAAGACAAAGGCCTAGCAGTAAAAGAGACAGCAGCGACGACAGTGGCAACTCCCACAACCACAATGGCAGGACAACAAGACGCTTGGAAACATGAGCTTCGCGGTATTTACGAACAGATGGGTGCGATCCTCACTTCGAACCAAGCGATGAACGCCGAATCCGATCAAATGGTGCGATTGGTAACGAGGATGAAGCGTGTCGTAGATAATATCCAGGGTATTAACGAGCGGGATGATGAATCTGCGAGTCAGTTATCGGTTCGAGGAGAGCGCCTGACAGACATCTGTAAACAATCGGTAGCGCGTGCAGATGAAGGCAAGAAGGCCATGACCGACGTTGTAGAAGTCATGAGCCTGCTCGACAAAGAATCGGTCCATACGTCCAAATCCATGAGCCGCTTGGAAGAGCGCTCTTCGGAAATTACGAGCATCGTCAAGGTGATCAGCGACATTGCCAATCAGACCAACCTTCTCGCTTTGAATGCTGCGATAGAAGCGGCCCGTGCGGGTGAACAGGGCCGAGGCTTTGCTGTAGTAGCGGATGAAGTACGGAAGCTGGCCGAGATGACCGCGAACTCGACCAAGACGATTGCAGAATTGATCGGCAAGATTCAGGAAGAAACAAAAGAAGCGTTGTCCAACAGTGAAAAAAGCAGCAGTGCGATCAAAAATGGGCTTTCTATCAGCAAGGATGCTGCGGAGAAGACGGATCAGATCGTGAACGCTTTCCAGGTACTGAACGGCGAAGTGTCAGGTGTGATGGAAATCATCGCGCACCAAAAGCGATTTGCTGACGATGTGTCCCAACAGGTAAGTGATGCGAAGGGCTTGCTGGACGAGCTGAATGAAGGCTTGACCAAGCACGTGAGGGACGCCAACGCAGTAGAGCAAATGCTCGCGTCGAGCGTAAAGGATGTCAAAAAGGTATTGTGATCATAAGGAAAAAGAATCAGGAGTCCGTATCCAAGCGATGCGGACTTTTTGGTATTTGTTCACTTTGTTTCACTTCCGTTTTCTGCGACAATGGTCGAAGTGAGCGACAATACGCAAAAGCTGGCAGGGCTTGCCCAAGAAGTGTTTGAAATAAAGTAAGCCCATACATGTAACAAAAATCCCCTCTCAGGAGTCTAACTTTAGAGAGGGGATTTTTTCCTTTAGTTTTTTGGTGTGGTGGGTAGCGATTGCTCCAGCATATAGCGATATACCGGGACTTCATCGCCCTTTTCAACGGGAAAGAAGTTAAACGTGACGTAGCTGTCTACTGATTCCGGTTCCAAGGCCAAAGCAATGAAGTTGGCGTTTGGCTGGGCCATGCTGAACACGTAGCTACCCGCAGGAAAGGTTTTCGTTGTTTCTGTTACATTTGCAGTCACTTGGTTGGTGAAATGCCCATTCTCGTATATCGGATTCACCTTGTTTTCCAAAATGGTGTAGCTTTCTACCGCTATGGTCGTTTCTTTTGATAGCTTGCTTACCGAAACACCGAGCAGTTCCAGCTTGGCTGCAACGTCATGGTAGCCAGGAGGCATAAGATAAGCAGTGGGGCGCTCGCGTTCGAGTACGGGATAGGCATCCGTGGAGCTTACCCAGTCGATGGGGGTAGACACTTTTTTTGCCGTGGCTAGATCGACCACTTCGAGAGATTGACCCGGTACTCGCTTATTCTCACTCAGGATGACGAGTTTGTCGTTGTCGTTTGCTTTTTTGCCTTTTTCCGTGATTTCTGCGCGTGCCTGCGTCACGGAGGACTTGATTGCTTTGGCGTTGGCCGCTGTTGATTGGATGACAGCAGCGTGAGTCACGGCCTGACTGTATACACGGCGCTCAAAATCGGCGCGTCCAATGCCGATGCCGCGTGTTTCCACCAAAAACGTCAACGTGTTTTTCAAGCCCAAGGCATTGCGGCCGATTCTCGTTTCTGTGCTGCCTTCTGTTGCGGTCACTTTTCCGTCCTTGCCTTTTGCCAGCGTATAGTATGCGTGATGAGAAAGTTGCTCCTTGTCGAGTGCTTTTTGAACGTCAGCCAAGAGCAGGTTGTCTGACATTTTACGAAGGTTGGCGGGGATATTCAAGTTTTTCGCGGAAGAGATCAGAACGTCGTAGGAAGAGATCGCGCCTTTTTCCCCTACATCGCGAAGCTGGCTGGAAGAGACGCCGTATTCATGGGCGTCAAGCACCACATCAGGTTGATAGGTATTGATCGCCTGGTGAACCGATTGCACCTCTGGATATTCTACCTTCATGTAGTCACGGTTGGCATCCAGCTCTGTCGCGATGTAGCGTTTAAACTGGTAGGAGCCGTCCGGGTTGATGCGAGGAACAATCGCGACGTTTACTTGATCCAGGAGGTCGGGGCCAAGCTTTCCTTCTGCCAGCCATTTGGCGATCACGAGAGCAGATTCACCAGAGGCGGGTTCATTTCCGTGGATTTGTGCCTGTAGCCAGATGAGTGGTTTCTCCTTGTTTTGTTTGAGCTTGTTGTGGTCTTTGCTGAATAGCAGCAGGGGGATGTCGCGACCTTCCAATGATGTACCGATGGATAGTAGCTTGATTTCCTTGTTGCCTGTAGCTAACTTGCTTATGTAAGCCATCATTTCTTCCTGGGATGTAAAAGCTTCTTTTCCTTCTTGGAAGCCGGGTGTCCCAAACTGGATAGTTGGCTTGGGGAACAAGCTCTCAATCTGTGCAGGCTGTACATAGGTTGGCCCTATTCCGTAATAAGGAATGTGGGGTTGTGGTTCAGCTTGGGTGGCATGGATGATTGAGGGGCTGGTGAACAGAGATATTACGAGTGCTGTAGAAACAACGTAGCGTACTTTCTTGTCCATAAATTCCCTCCTGAGAAATAAAATAAGACACCTATGATTAATTTATCAGATTATTATAAAAATAATAATCGCTACGAAATATTCATTTTAAAGTAGGACTTTCGGTTCTCCTTTAATAAAATAGGGGGATGACATGGTCAGAAAAATCAGCAGAATGCTCCTTTTGATGACGGCCATCGCCGTAAGTAGTTTCTTTCCGAGCCATATTTCTGCAAACGAATGGAAAAAACCAACAGAATCGGAGAATGTTAACCACCTGAATGGCGCGATTCACCAAAAACAAGAATTTCGATTCCCAGATGGTGTCACGTATTGGGCCCATAAAATGACAGGCCAGCGCAATATGATGCCTTACGTTTTCACCATTCCGATTCAGGGTAACAGTCAGAACATGATGTTCCGCTATCGAGCCTATGATGAGTCGAAGAAACCGTATTGGAAGGTCGTCACGCTTGATCAAGTCCAGACTCTTCCGCTTGCCTCTGGTTTTGTAGAGACAGAGGGCAGGTATATTTGGTTAGGCAAACCCATTACCTACGTGGATAAAGGCAGAGCCACGATTGAAGAAAAGCCGGCTTTGGCGCTACCAGTTGAAGTAAAACAGACGTCTTCTGGTGTCGAGCTTGTGATCAAGCTGCCGATGAAAGCTGGCTTTATCAGCGAAATGTGGGCGCTCGATTCGAGAGATCCACTCGTTCCTTGGGGAGAACAATCGATTGACAGCGTCTGGCTTAACTTGGACGTTACGGAAAAGGCAAAATGGCTGTACGATGGGTATTACTATCAAAGCCCTTCCACGTACGAGCCGACTTCGGAGTCCTCCTTTTGGCGAATTCCTGAAAATTATGTCCTTCGCTCCTTTTTATATACAGGTGGAAGCAAGGCTGCCCGGGATATGGGCTATGTAATGTTGAAAGCGAGCCTGAAGCAGCAGGAGCCTCAGGGATACTGGAAGACACAGCCGCGCTCCTTGTGGTTAAGCGGTGATTACGGGATACCAGAGGGCTTTTACGATACGAGATTCAACACAGGAGCGGCTGATCTGATGCTGCGGGGCTGTGATCAGTACCAAGAAACAGACTTTTGCCAATCGGCGAAAAAATATGCTTCTTACTTTCACAATCACGCAGCCACGAACCGTTTTGTCGTCGCTGGTGTACAGCAAGGGTGGCTGGTTTCTGACTACGCAACAGCAACGAATCCAATGATTCAGACACATGTTTCTTTGAATCATCAGTTGGCCGAAATCAATTTTCTCTACAAAAGCTACCTGCAATTCGGGGACCAGACGGACAGAGACTTAGCAGACATCATGCTCTACGGTGTCGTAAACCTCGGATCGCAGTGGATTCTCGGGAATGGCGATTTGCATTACGCTTATTTTCCGGACGGGACATTCGGCAGACCAGACTATCCGTTCTTGACCTACAATGACTTGGTCGAAACCCAACGTCTGTACCGTCAACTGCATGGAATGGATGAGATGACGCTTGCGATGTTGATTGATAGTAAATTGATGTGGATGCAACTGAATAATATTCAGTACCGTTAAGTAAAAAAGGCGGTAGTCTATATTGAATGTGACCCGTACGATCACTTTATAAAGTAGTGATCGTACGGGTCTTTTTGTTTACGTGTGGAGCTGTATTTTTACATTTTGTTGACAAGAAAACATCGGGAATGTGTAATGATGGTGGAGGTGTAAGGAAATGGCATATTCTATCCTAATCGCTGAAGATGATCCATCCATATCCGAGCTAATCAAAATGACATTAGGCGCCTCGGGCTATGTCTGTAAAGTTTCATCCGACGGTAACACGGCGTTGAACGAACTCGAAGAAAAGGAGTATCACTTGGCGCTCCTTGACATCATGCTGCCTGGAGTTGACGGGTTCACACTGTTGGAATCCTTTAAGAAAAAGAATATCCCGGTCATTTTTGTTACAGCCAAGACAAGTGTTATGGACAAAGTACAAGGTTTGCGTCTTGGTGCTGAGGATTATATTACAAAACCTTTTGATTTGCTGGAGTTGTTGGCACGAGTGGAAGTCGCTCTGAGAAGAAGTCATCAGGTTGTATTGGAAACATTGACCGTAGGCGATGTGACAGTGGATTACCATAGCCGCAAAGTGTACAAAAATAATCAGCTCGTCACGTTAACCCCGAAGGAATATGAGTTGCTTGAGTTTTTGGTGCATAATCCGAATATTGCTTTTTCTCGTGAAAGTTTACTGAATCAGGTCTGGGGTTATGACTTTTATGGCAGCACCCGAACAATTGATACACATGTCTTGAATCTGCGAACAAAACTAGGTTTGTCCGATCATATTCATACTGTGCACAAAATTGGTTATCGAATGGAGTTGTAAGATGCGTGAGAGGATGAAGAAAACGCCTCTGTGGATGCGAATCTATCTCATGGTGTTTGGATTGGTGACAGTGGTCATCGTCTTTGTTTCCTACCGGATCATCGAGGTTTCCATTGAGTACAATCTTCAAAGGGAAATCAGCAGTTCTCTTGAGAACCATAGCATGATCGGGAACTCACTGAAAATGTATGAAAGTACGATTGATGATTACTATCCGACGTTGCTGAAAGACATTTTAACGAAATCTTTTCAAAATTATGGTCAGTATTTTACTGATCAGAGAAGCCATCTTGCCATAACGGGTGAATCTGGTGAAAAGCATTTTAGCAGTATATCGAATGAAGAAGAGAAGGTAATGAGTCTTGTCCCACCCAAAGATGGGAGAAGAAGCTATGTGATTCGAAACATAGATGCGCGCACCGTACTGTTTGTTTCCAGCTGGATGGAAATGGATGACCAACTGCTTCGATTGGATTACGCCCATGACATAACGAGTCTGATCGATGACCAGAAGTCACTCTCCTTACAGATCTCTTCTTGGGTATTGGTTGGTTTGACGGTCTTTGCGGTTGGCTTGTTTGTCCTGATCAGACAAGCCTTGCGTCCACTCGGCATGTTAAGCCAACAGGCTCAAGGGATTGCAAAAGGAAGCTATCAGCATCGCATAACGGTTCAGCATGCCGATGAGATTGGCCAGCTCGCGGTTGACTTCAATTATATGGCGGAGGCGATCCAATCCAACATGGAGCTTCTGCAGAGGGGTGTAACGGAAAGAGAGGCGTTTATCGTAAGTCTGGCCCATGAATTCAAAACGCCGCTTACATCCATCATGGGCTATGCTAGTTTGCTTCAGAATTATCACCTGGAAGAAAAAGACGTCGAGCAGGCTCTGCGTTTCATTCAAGCGGAAAGCAAGCGGCTTGACGGTATGTCCAAAAAGCTGTTGGAGCTTTTTCGCCTTGGAAATGGGGAGCCACCCAACAAGCGGCAAGTCGATGTTTCTTCCCTCATACAGCAGTTGAAAATCATTTCCCAGTTTACGTTGGACAGAAGGGGGCAAACGCTGGAAGTAGCGTATTCTGTCTCTACCGTAACTGTCGATCCGGAGCTTTATTTGGTGTTGTTAAGCAATTTGGTGGAAAATGCCTCCAAAGCGTCTGAAAACGATACAGTCATAAGACTTGCTGTTTATGCAGAAGACTCTTTTGTTGTTTTTTGCGTGGAAGACCAAGGTTGTGGGGTGCCGGAAGAGCATTTGGCGAATGTATTTCAACCATTTTTTATGCTGGATAGTTCGAGGGATCGAAAAAAGAACGGACACGGTTTAGGGCTGTCTCTGTGCAAAGCGATTGCCACGGCACACCATGGAAGTATTTATATGAAAAGCCGATTAAACGGGGGAACATCGGTTTACACAAAGGTTCCAGTACAAACTTCGACGTAACGGTGGAGGCATCTATTGCGAAATTTCAAGAAAATAAAGATAAAGTCCCATGGCTTCATGCTTAGTCTTGTTGTTATCGGCATACTAGGTGTGGCGGCCTTCTTTTCTCCGGCTGCTTTCGGCCCGGCTGTTCTGGACAGCAAAAAGGATGTCATCATAACGGAAGCTTCTCCACCAGCAAACGTGGAAAACGAAGAAACCACTCTGAAGCAAAATGATGAGAAGAATAAAAACTTCTTTGATCCGTTGACAAAGGAACAGGCGGCTCCCTTTATTCGGATAGCAAGAGAAGCGTTCGTAGCGCAAGGCATGGCCCCCCCTGAAACTGGTTATTGGATCAGCAGCACTGTGACGAAAGGTAGAAATGATGTTGAAATATCCTGGTATCCCAATGGCGTTGTTTTTGGCCAAGAGACTAAGATCAAGGAAAAGGTTTACTACGCATTGTTTTACAACGCTGATGTGGACAAAGGCGTAGGGAAAATGGTTGAACTTGGGGTAGTTTGGAATTACGGTGAATCTAATTGGTATGGCGAAAACGTAGAATAAGAAGCAGAGAGTGTAAGGAGATAGAATTGTGGAAAAACTGACACAAACAAAAATAAAGATGGGATTATGGCTAAGTATTGGAGTGTTGAGCGTGTTAGCCCTCGCTTTGAGCTACTCCCCGACGACATTTGGCTTGGCTGAAATCAATAAAAACAAAGATGTTATCCAAACGGAAACAACAGCGTCAAGCGCTTTTCAACCGAAAGAGGATGAAGAGCAGCAGGAAAAGAAGAAAAACGATAATCCGAAACCCAAAGAAAGTTCAGTGAGTTTAAGTCTTAATGACTTTAGTAAAGAACAGCGAGAGCCCTTCGTCAAGTTGGCAACTGATGCATTTATCGCCAATCATATCGACCTACCTGATAATAATTACGAGCTTGATATTTTCGGTGACATAAGCGAGGAAACAACGACCGCTGAGATATGGTGGCATCCAAAAGTAAAGGCAGGAGCCGAACGACCTTTCAAAGGACTTCAGGAAAGCTATTTTGTCAATTTGACTGATGTGGATTTTAAAAAAGGGACAGGTACAATTAAAGAGATCGAGATTTGTATACGCAGGGACATCGCATCGTTCAAACCAAATACGATGTTCGCCCCATATATTGACCAAGCAAAAAAAGTTTGGAAAGACAAGAATATCAAAATTCCGCAAAGTGGCTACGATCTGGCAGGATGCTTGCTCATAAAGCCCATTACGGAGAAAGAGACGATAGCGCTTGTCGATCTTTACTGGTACCCAATATATACGAGAAGCAATAATGTTTATCAAGCTGTTCATGACAAGCTTTATTACGTGCAATTTTCAGATGTTGATTTAAAAAAAGGAACAGGTACAGTTGAGAACGTAGAAACAGACGAAGAAGAAACGAGAATCGTGCAAGAAAAAGCACCAGAGCCGATTATCAGGCGTGTAAAACTGACACCATCACAGGTAGCCCCTTATATCCAGATGGCAAAAGACGCTTTTCAAGCGAAGCAGGTAAAACTTCCTGAAAGTGGCTATTGGATTAGCAGCACGATTTCGTACTACGATGATCAACCGAAACGACCACCAGAGGTGGATATACGCTGGTATCCCGACGGCGTTGCTGAAGGGACTGATCATGCTTCTATAAAGGATAGGGTTTATATTGCTTCTTTTGATGACGTTGATTTGGACAAAGGAATAGGTGAATTAATGCACCTTGAAGTTAGGAGAAAAGATCCTTCGTAACAAGCTCCTCCTAGCATGTGGACGAAGAACATGGGGAGTCGCGTATAGCGGCTCTTTTGTTTTGACAAAACCTTGACAACCTCCCGATTAAACCATGACAATCAGCAGCTATTCTATGGATGACGAGTAGAAACACTCGATCCAAAGTAAAAACCTTGGAGGTAGTACGATGAAAAAGTCCAAAACGAAAAAAACGGCTGCATGGTTAAATCTCTCTGTTATGAGCGCATTGACAGTGACAGCCATGTTCTCCCCTGTAGCTGCCAGCGCCGCACTCAACGATACGAAAGATAACGTTGCAGCCGAGGCAACAGATGAGGAATTCGATCTCTTGAAACTGACAGATCAACAGGCGGCTCCGTTTCTTGCAAAAGCAAAGGAAGCATTTCAAGCGAAAAACATTTCTCTCCCAGAAAGTGGTTACAAGGCTCGGAATTATGGTAGCAAAAAGAGCAATACCTTGACTGTCTTATGGCGATCTGAAACCAACGTGAAGGACAAGGCGTATGTCGCCGAATTTGAGGGTATCGATGTAGAGAAAGGAACAGCGACTCTCAAAACGGTAAATGTCATTAATCGTCCAGGTTCCTTCGAAGAGGAGCTGACAGAAAAACATGCTGCTCCGTTTATTGAACAAGCAAAAGAGGCTTTGAAAGCAAAAAATATAGCTCTGCCAGCGAGCGGGTACAAGATGTCAAGCAGCAGCCGTACTTATGACGATGTGCTGGAAAGTGTTCAAATTACCTGGCGTCCTGAGGCGGGGCAAAAGGGAGGAAAGTATTACTCCGTGCGATTTGCAGATGTCGATTTGGAGAAAGGGACGGGGAATATCGATGATGTCTATGTAGACAATTACGATGAGCTCATTGCTTTGGAAGAGGAGGATGAAAAGGAGGCCAAGCAACAAAAAAAGGATTCCTGGAAATTGACAGATCAACAGGCTGCTCCGTTTATTACAAAAGCAAAAGAGGCTTTGAAAGCAGAGAAGATTGAGCTGCCAAAAAATGGATATGAAGTGATGCATTTCGGGAGCAAGAAAGACAAAACCTTAATGGTTCTATGGAGAGATAAAGAGCAATCGAAAGGCTATGTTGTCAACTTTATCGATGTCGATGTCGAGAAAGGGACAGCGACAGTGCAAAATGCAAAAGTGATCAATGAGCTTGGTGTCGTTATGGGACCTCTTCCGCAAGAAAAAGCAGCCCCTTTTATCGAAAAAGCAAAAGAGGCTATGAAAGCGAAGAATTTTACCCCATCGGAAAGTGCTTATAAAATTTCCGCTACGGGTGTGACAGTGGACGATGTATTGCAATTCATTGACGTATACTGGTATCCAAATGGAAATCCGTCGGCGAAATATAAGGTGCACTTTACCGACGTCAATTTGGAGAAAGGAACAGGCACAGTCGAAGATGTCATTGAATATAAGCACTAATGGGAGCATCACTAAAATGATCAAGTAGGAGTCGCGTATGCGGCTCTTTTTTTATTTCCGCAAAGCAAACAAGGTCAAAAAGCTGACAGCCTCCCGCAGCTCTACGCTTAAGCGACCTGCGATATCTGGCGTAATTCCATCTTTGTATACCGGTTCTTCACCCAACAGTGTGAAGCCATTTTCGCTCGCCAACTGCTTGGCTTCCCAGGGCATCATCGTATTTTGGATGGTTGCCTCTTCATAGAGTCTGCGATAGCTATGAGCTCGTGGGCCAGCTGTAGGACCGAGGATACCCAAGACGAGAATTCCTCCAGGAGCGAGCACGCGGTGAAGCTCCTTGAGTGTCTGGAGCGGAGACGGGGTGAATTCCACTACGTTAATCGAGAGCACACCGGCGAATGAATCATTGGCAAAAGGAAGCTCACTGATGTCTCCTGTCTGAAAATGAACAGAGCCTGGGAAGGAAATGACCCGGTCATGAGCGAGACGAATCATTTCCCCGGCAATGTCGATGCCCTCCACCTGATAGCCATGCTCTGCAAGCTTGCAACTGGCATAGCCGTCACCACAGCCTGCATCGAGAACAGGTCCCGATCCGACAGGTACATGCTTCATAAAAAAGGGGAGGATGGTGCTGCGGCTGCCTTTTTCCCACATGTGCTCACTTCGTTTTCGCCAGTCTTCTGCAAATTGATCCCATTGCTTGGCGGCTTGTTCCGTCCATTGGCTCATCATTGTTCACGCCTTTCTCATTGAATGAACGATACCATTATGAAGAAAAACTCCGGTCGAGGCGGCCGGAGCTTTTCAGGGAAGTTGTTTTACGTCAAAGGCTCATGAGGTTGTTTGGGGATATGTGCGACCAAGTCAGCAATTTTTTTACTCTTCAGCGTCTGCATCATTTGCTGCTCAGCGTCTGCCACAACCTGTTGAATCAGACAGGCACTATCATGATGGAAGCTGCATTCAAACAAGGAGGTTGTCCCTTCAATGGCTTGGATAACATCCAGAAACGATATATCATCCTGGTTGCGTTTGAGCTTGTATCCGCCATTTGCGCCAGAGACCGAGTGGATCAACCCAGCCTTAACCAGTTTCGTCAGCATTTTGGATAGGTACGTTTGTGAAACGCCTAGCTTCTCTGCCAAAAGCTGGACACTAACGGGTTTATCAGGCGTTTCTGCCACCAGATAGAGCATCGCATGGAGGGCATAGTCTGTTGCCTGTGAATACTTCATAAGACACCTCAATCATGGACTTAATACATCCATCATAAAGTGAATCGGAAGCATGAGCAAGGGGAAGAGTGATTCGTGCTATCATCTGCACTTTCGATGCCCATTTTAGGAAGGTGCAACTTGACACAAAAAATCTTTAAAGGATATTATAGATACAATAAGTCTACGAATGAGTTGTTTGAAATGATCCAAGTACAGCGAGTTATTTTTTTGTCTCTATTGAGGATATTACAGGTCTGTAATGGTCACTTCGAAAAACTGTTCAACATAAAAAGGGGAGGAAAGTACAAATGAGCATTTGCCACACGACAGACACTACCTTTCAACATGATGTAAAAAGCGAAGGCTATACGCTCGTCAATTTTTGGGCACCTTGGTGCGGGCCATGCCGCTTTTTTGGGCCGATACTCGAATCGTTTGATGGGGAGCATAGCAGCGAAGTGAGAGTCCTAAAGGTCAATGTCGATGAACAAACGGAGATCGCCAATCAGTATGGCATAATGAGTTTGCCAACGACCATCTTGCTCAAAAACGGGGAATTGATCGACAAAGTCGTAGGAGCGGCCCCTCTAGCGGAACTGAAACAATTTGTTTTCAAACATAGGTAATAGGAAAACGCAGCGAAAGCCATCGGTCAACTTGATCGGTGGCTTTTTGGTATCCAGTTGTTACTCGCATGCGTACTTTAATAAATGAAAGCGTTTGAGCGTTTTCGCGTTGTTCCGTGCTCTTGCACGAGGAAGCGCTTCCAATGTACTCTCAAGATAACGACAAAATAATCCCAATTAACAAAATAATGTCAATAATTGAAAAAGAAAGCGGAGGGGTAGGCAATGAGCAATACCGATTTTTTCCCGATTCAGGACTGGGACTACCTGGAGTTTTATACAGGGAACGCCAAGCAAGCGATGCACTATTTCACAAATGCGTTTGGATTTGAAGCAGTAGCCTATGCAGGCTTGGAGACAGGTTCTCGGGAAAAGGTTTCCTACGTCTTGAAGCAGAAGCATATGACGTTCGTGATCAGTGGTGCGCTTACGCCTGACAGCCCGATCGCGGAATTTGTGAAAAAGCATGGGGACGGAGTCAAAGACGTTGCCCTGCGTGTAGAGGATTGTGAGCAGGCTTACCGGGAGGCCGTTTCTCGCGGAGCCATTCCGATCATGGAACCGACTGAGTATACCGATGAATTCGGGACGGTCAAAAAAGCGATTATCGGTACGTACGGCGAAAACATTCACTCCTTTATCGAACGGAAAAATTACAACGGACCATTCTTCCCAGGCTTTAAAGCTTACCAATCACAAGTCAAAGGTGAGGGTACAGGTATCATCGGCATCGACCACATCGTTGGTAATGTTGAGGTCATGGATGAGTGGGTGGAATATTACCAAAAGGTCATGGGCTTTACAGCCGTACAAAATTTCAGTGAGGACGACATCTCGACGGAGTATTCTGCGCTCATGTCCAAAGTGATGCAAAGTGGAACGGGACGCATCAAGTTCCCGATCAATGAGCCAGCAGAAGGACGCCGCAAGTCGCAGATTCAGGAGTTTTTGGAGTTCTACAAAGGGCCAGGCGTTCAGCATATTGCCATCCTGACCAACGATATCATCGACACTGTATCGAAACTGCGTGATAACGGTGTGGATTTCCTCATGGTGCCAGATGCGTACTACGAAGATTTGAAAGAGCGTGTTGGGGAAATTGATGAAGATATCGAGGCGCTGAGAAAGCTGGGTGTCTTGGTCGATAGAGACGACGAAGGTTATCTCTTGCAGCTGTTCAGCAAGCCGATTGTAGACCGTCCGACGTTGTTCATCGAGATTATCCAGCGCAAAGGAGCACGCGGCTTCGGGAATGGCAACTTCAAGGCACTGTTCGAGGCGCTGGAGCGCGAACAGGAGCGCAGAGGTAACCTGTAATTTATTGATGTAACGAGCATGACAAGACCATCTCAAGCTGAAAAAGCTAAAGGGATGGTCTTTTTCTATTTGCGAAGCAGAAAAAATAAAATCTCATGAACCATATGACCGCCTCTATCATCTATACTAGTAGGAACCAAATATTGTATGGTGTGGCACGAACCTATGTCGGGCGGGATGAGGATTGTGCCGATGTGGTGCAGGATACGGTGATGAAAGCATTCAGAGCCATCCGAACGCTGCGAGAGCCGGCTTATTTTAAAACATGGATGATCCAAATTCTCATAAACGAATGCAGACAATGGCAGCGAAAAAAGAAACGAAGTCCAACCGTAGAGCTGTCTCCGCTACAAATAGAGGAAAAATCGATACAGGCTTCCTACGAAGCTATTGAACTAACAGAGGCAGTATGGAAGCTGGAGCATGAGCTGCGCATCGTTGTTTGGCTTCACTATTACGAGGATTTGCCGATCAAGCAAGTCGCCTTGCGAGTAGGTGTCCCAGAAGGCACAGTGAAATCCCGGCTGCACCGGGCTCGTGTGCTGCTTGCAGAAGAGCTAGAATCCTCCCAGGAAAGGAACGTGGACGATGACCCGACTTTCGTGCGGAAGCTGAGTCTGGATGACTTCGCTCCGCTATTAGCCGCATAAGTACACAGATGACCAAAAGAGAGAGAAAGGGCAGAAATTGCGATGATTCGTCGATTGGAACCAAAGGATTATGCAAAAATCAAGACGTTGCTATCACCTGATAACGTAAACGATTTGACCATCCATGCGATTATCAATGGGACAAATCGAGGAGCGATTTACGTAGATGATGTGGAGCAGCCCCGGACAGCATTGGTCGATCAAACCGGCGTGATCAGTATCTTCGTAGGGGATGCTGCCAATGAAGCGTTCACAGTGGATCTGGGTACCTTTATTGAGGGAGAATTGCGCAGATATACGACTGAATCGTGCGGGGGCACTCATTTTCTGGCAGTTGTGCCTGATGAAGCGTGGGAGGAGGCAGTGACCAAAGCGATCTCGCATCGAGAGATAGAAACGGATTGGGAGTATTACTACCAGTTCAATCCCGAGCAATTCCAAGCGCGAAAGATCAGCTACCGTCCTCTTCCTGAAGGATACAGTTTGAAAAAAATTGACGCGGGTGTCATTGAAAACGACCCTGACAACATCTTGATAGAGGTTGTAGAAGAATTCTATCATTCGGTGGATGATTTTTTGCAGTGGGGTGTAGGATTCTGCGTATGTAAAGGAAATACGATTGTGAGTGCTTGCCTGTCTTGCTGTGTCCATGAGCGTGACCATGAAATTAGCGTGGAAACGTACGAGGAAGTCGACATGAACAAAGGCTTTGCTACGCTTGCTTGCGCGGCGTACCTAGAGCATTGCATGGAACATGGACTGACACCGCACTGGACCACTCTGGAAACCAACGAGGAATCGGTACGTCTGGGGACAAAGCTAGGATTTGAGCCTAAGGAAAAGTGTAAAATACTGGAGTTCGAATATTAAAACGATACGCGTATCTATGGGTTGTCGAAATCACTTCGGCAACCTTTTTTGCTAGGAAAGGAGGAGAATCTAAAGGGAAATACAATGTGAAAAGTGAATATTTTGATTAGTTATAGAAACGAACAGGAATCATCGGGCAGCGATTGAGAGGGATCAACCAATGAATATGGCATTAATGGTTCCATTGACGGAGCGGACGGCTGTTTTGATCGTGGTGGCCTTGCTGTTTACACGTGTACGTGCATTCCGCAGCATATTGAACCAGCAAGCGACATGGCGAGAAAAAGCACTAATGGTCGTCATTTTTTCCGCTATTTCCATACTGGGTACATACAATGGCATCTGGTATCAGGATGCGATTGCGAATTCACGTGTGATCGGGACCGTTGTGGCAGGCTTGCTGGCTGGTCCTTGGGTAGGGCTAATGACGGGGCTGATTGCCGGGATACATCGCTATTCTTTGGGGGGCTTTACGGACTTGGCATGTGCCATCTCGACGATAAGCGAGGGCTTGTTTGCGGGATTAATCTATCAGTTCCGCCGTAACCGCAGCAAAAAAATCGGGTGGACGACAGCACTCGTTGTTGGTTTTTTGGCGGAGTGGCTGCAAATGGGAATTGTTTTGCTCATCGCACGTCCTTACGCTGACGCTTTGGCATTGGTGCAGGCTATTAGTGTACCGATGTCTGTCGTCAACTCAGTCGGGATTGCTATTTTGATCATTATTATTGATTTAGCCAAAAAGGAAGAAGATCGGATTGGCGCGCTCCAAGCCCAGCGAACGCTGCAAGTAGCGGACAAAACGCTGTCTTACTTGCGTCAAGGACTGACGTACGACTCGGCTCAAAAGGTAGCGGAGGAAATATTGCGCACGACGCGTGTAGCAGCGGTTGCGATTACTGATACGCGCTCTGTGCTTGCGCATGTTGGCGCAGGCTCGTCCCATCACGTAGTGGGAGAAGGCATAACGACCAAGGCGACCCGTGAAGTTTTATCGACCAAAGAAGTGAAGATTGCGCAGACGAAGGAAGAGATTGGGTGCAGGGAGACGAATTGTTCCTTGCGCTATGCGATCCTTGTCCCCCTGATGCGAAGACGTGAAGTGGCGGGTGTACTCAAGCTGTATCAGGATCGCTCACGCAAATTGTCAGCAGTGGACTTGGAACTCGTACGCGGATTGGGGAACCTGATATCGAGTCAGCTCGAACTGGCTGAGCTGGAGAAGCAGTCCCGCCTGTTGGCAGACGCAGAAATCAGAGCCTTGCATGCGCAGATCAATCCGCATTTCTTGTTCAATGCGCTCAATACGATCGTTTCATTTATTCGCTTCCGTCCCGAACAGGCGCGCGAACTGTTGATTCATTTGGGGGAGTACTTCCGGCGAAATTTGCATGACTCTGGCGGATATGTCAGTCTGGCGCGTGAGCTGGAGCATATCGAAGCGTATCTGGCCATCGAACGTGCGAGGTTCGGAGACAAGCTCCATGTAGAGTACGACATCGAGGAAGGCATAGAGCGGTTTACCGTACCAGGACTGATTTTGCAGCCCCTGGTAGAAAATGCGGTCAAGCACGGGCTGTTGCCCAAGCGCGAAGGGGGAACCGTAGTGATTCGTGCACGCCGCAAAGAAAAGCAAATCGTCGAACTGACAGTGGCAGATAATGGAGTCGGAATGGAAGTGGACCCATTCAAGCCAGCTCTAGCTGAGAAGAGTGCAGGGCGGCAATTATCTGGGATCGGTCTTGCCAATGTAAAAAGCCGTCTCCAGTCGATCTACGGAGAACCGTATGGAATCGTGATCGAGAGCAAAAGCGGGAGCGGCACAACATGCACCATACAATTACCGATAGGGGTGAACGTCAGTGCTCAAAGTGTTCATCGTCGATGATGAGACGCCAGCCAGAGAAGAACTGCGGTATTTGCTGGAGCAGTTCTCGGAAGTGTCCGTAGTAGGAGAGGCGGGCAGCGGAGAAGAGGCGTTGGAAGCGGTTCTTCAGACTGAGCCGGATGCGGTTTTTTTGGACATCCATTTGCAGGACAGGGATGGCGTCGATGTGGGGCAGGAGCTTCTGGAATCCATGGTCAATCCACCTGTCATCATCTTTGCAAGTGCGTATGAATTTCATGCGGTTCGAGCATTTGAGGCGGAAGCCGTTGATTATATTGTCAAGCCGTTCAGCGAAATGCGTCTGGAAAAGACGATGAATCGGGTACGAAAAATGAGACGGAAAAGTGAGCCTGCATTGGACGCGTCACCACTGTTGGAGGAAAGGCTACAGTCTCTTCTGCAAAATGTGCTGGTCGATACTCAGCCGCGTCGAGTCCCGGTGGAAAAAAACGGAAAGATCATGTTGATTGATCCAAACGAAATTGTCTATGCTACCTTGGAAGGAAGGTATGCGAGCATTTATACAGCTGGTGAGCAATATGCGACCACGTTTACGCTGCAGGAGCTGGAGAGCAGGCTGTCACGCCAGCAGTTTTTTCGGACGCATCGCGCTTTTATTGTCAATTTATCCAAAACGGCAGAGCTCGTTCCTTGGTTCAAAGGCTCGATTCATCTAGTCATGGAAGATCATCGCAAAACAGAAGTGCCTGTTAGCCGCAATGTCGTGAAGGAATTGAAGAAACGACTGGGGTTTTAAAGGAAACAGACCAATCCTGCGTCCCGTTTGGGAGGGGAGGATTGGTCTGTTTTTTTCGACTGCTTACATGGGATAGTGATCGTTTTTCTTACGCGTCACCATAATACCGCCCAATACGATCAGGAGCAAGCCAAGGATGCCGCCTACTTGGGTGGACGCCAGATTCGCGATCAAAAACACGATGGCAATGACGGTGAGGATACCAATAGGGATCAAGAGAGCGGGTTTGCGATTGCCGAATATGTACAGCTCGGTAAGCCCAACGGCAGGACCAATGAGAAAAAAGGGCCACGTCGTGCTCATATCACCGCCAAAAAATAGCTGACTGAAAAAGAAGAGCGGAGCGTAGACGAGCAAGATCCCTCCTGGTACAAGTAATCCAGCTCGATTTGGCTGCGGATTCATAAAGAAGAAAATATGAAACCCGATTGCTGGAATGAGAAGAAAGACTGGCCATAGCAAATCTATCGCGAGCGGAATGTTCAGGTAGGTTGCCAGAACAAAAATCGCTCCGATTCCGATAATGATGTAACCCCCGATTCGTCGCATGTGCGTATTCTCCTTTTTGATTTCCATACCAATTTATGTATAACTTTAACATATTGTGGAGGAGTTTGGATCAGACTCGGGGCGGAGACTTTCTACGTCCCAAAATTGAACGCGCTTACACTCAAACGAGGATGGTGCAGCTTGTGCTTGTTTTTGTACGGTTCAGCCATTTTTTATGTTGGGATCTCGTCCGATGTGATACGTTTTTTTAAGGATTTATTGCCTGAATATTACATAAATAGAAGGGGGCGACTCGGATGAAAAAATGGCTTCTTTCCCTCCTGATCTGGGGCGGGATAGCCGCATTGGGTGCTGTCGGATTCGGAATGATAGCGCTATGGCAAGGGGAATCTGTCAACTCGTTCTGGTTATTGACCGCTGCGTTCTGCACTTATGCTGTAGCTTATCGTTTTTACAGCAAATTCATTGCTCGTAAAATCATGTCGCTCGACGACAATCGCGCCACTCCGGCGGAAGTGAACAACGATGGCAAAGACTTTGTGCCAACGAACAAATGGGTGTTGTTCGGGCACCATTTTGCTGCGATTGCAGGTGCAGGCCCGCTTGTAGGTCCTACGCTGGCTGCGCAAATGGGATATTTGCCGGGAACGATCTGGATTATCGTCGGGGTTGTGATCGGTGGAGCGGTGCAGGACTTCATTATTTTGTTCGGATCGATGCGTCGCAACGGTAAATCTCTTGGTCAAATTGCCAAGGAAGAGATCGGTCCAGTAGGCGGAGCACTCGCGCTGATTGGTATCATTGCCATTATGATTATCCTGATTGCTGTTTTGGCGATGGTTGTTGTGAACGCTCTTGCAGAATCGCCGTGGGCTACCTTCACGATATTCATGACGCTACCCATTGCTATATTGATGGGATTGTATATGCGGTATATACGACCTGGGCAGGTATTAGAGGGCTCGATCATCGGGCTGGCGTTGTTGTTCTTTTCCCTGTGGCTCGGTCAAATCGTAGCTGCATCGCCAACATGGGGACCAGCCTTCACTTTTTCCAAGGTACAGCTTGCTTGGATGATTATTGTGTACGGCTTCATTGCCTCAGTTTTGCCTGTGTGGCTGCTCTTGGCACCGCGCGATTATCTCAGCTCATTCTTGAAGGTAGGGACGATTGCGGTATTGGCGGTGGGAATCGTGCTGACACTGCCGCCGTTGCAAATGCCAGCACTGACGAAGTTCATTGATGGAACTGGCCCTGTTTTCGCAGGAAATCTGTTCCCCTTCTTGTTTATTACCATCGCGTGCGGAGCCGTATCGGGATTCCATTCTCTTGTATCATCCGGAACGACGCCGAAGATGATCGCGAAGGAATCGCATGCGCCACTGATTGGTTACGGTGGAATGCTGATGGAGTCTGGCGTCGCGGTTATGGCGATGATTGCAGCGTGCGTGCTGACTCCCGGTGTCTATTTTGCGATCAACTCACCGGCCGCAGCAATTGGCGTGGATGCAGTCCAGGTTGCGACGACGATAACGGGCTGGGGCTATACTGTAACCCCTGACCAATTAACAACGCTCGCCAACGACATTCAGGAAAAGACGATCCTTTCCCGGACGGGCGGAGCGCCGTCACTAGCAATCGGGATGGCGACGATTTTCTCGGGTGTTTTAGGTGGCAAGGCATTAATGGCATTCTGGTATCACTTTGCGATCTTGTTTGAGGCAGTCTTTATTTTGACGACGATCGATGCGGGAACGCGTGTCGGCCGATTTATGGTACAAGACATGCTCGGAAACGTCATTCCGAAAATGAAGGAAGTCAACTGGCTGCCGGGTAATCTGATTGGTTCTGGGATCATTACCATCGGATGGGGATACTTCCTGCTCCAAGGTGTCATGGACCCGTTGGGAGGCATTTACACCCTGTGGCCGCTCTTTGGTATCGCCAACCAGATGCTCGCCGCGATTGCGTTTACGGTGGGAACGACGATTATTTTCAAAATGGGCAAAGCCGCCTACTCATGGATCACACTCGTACCGATGGCTTGGCTGACGACGGCTACGTTGACAGCGGGCTGGCAAAAGCTGTTCCATCCTGATCCAAAAATCGGATTCCTCTCGCATGCAGAAGCATTCCAAAAGGCACTGGATGCCGGTACGCTTCCAAAAGGGGTAAAAACGGTGGAAGCTGCACAAAAAATGATCTTCAACGACCAGATCGATGCTGTGGTATGTGCGATCTTCATGGTCATTACGATTGGGATCATTCTCGACGGAACGCGGGTATGGATCAATATTCTCCGTGGCAAGCACTATCCGTTGCAGGAGTCGCCGTACATCAAGTCCAAAGGAAATGTATTTGACGGGAAAGGGCATCACGTAGCATGAGGCGCAAGCTAAGAGCCATGCGAAAGGCAATGCGCAAAGTGAGCTCGGCTATTAAAACGATTTTCGGAATGCCCGACTATGATCGCTATCTCGCCCATTGGTACGAGACGCATGGGGCGCCAGGTATCTTTCCGATGACAGAGCGTGAGTACTACATGTACGCCTTGACTGAACGCTTTGAAAAAGGCGGCGTAACGCGCTGCTGCTAAAGTAGTCATGTAAAAAAGGGTGTCTCCACAGTCAGATAATGACGAGGGAGACACCTTTTTTCAATCATTCGGGCGTTTTCAGGCGCATTCCTCATGGCTAACGTGTGGTGTAACAGCAGGTAAAGTATGGTACACTAAATAATATAGCATGGCCGTTTTTTAGCACGAGCTGTCTCATCATTTTTAAATAAAACGTCGAAGCCTCTCTTTCTAGGTGAAAGGGGCGTGCTTTGCGAAAAAATAAGTCAAGTTTTAGGTGGCGATACGTGTGCAAGCATCAACACTGGCGGCTCTCAAGGAGCTCGCTTTGCAATGCGCCCGTTCAGCGGGTGAGCTGAGTCTGAAGCGAATGAAGGAGCCTTTTACCGTCGAGTATAAAACATCAGCCTCCGATCTTGTTACAGCCGTAGATAAAGAAGTGGAGAATCACGTCATTCAGATGATTCTTGCACGCTTCCCTGATCACGGCATTCTTGGAGAAGAGAGTGCACATGCGGAGGATTACAAGCAGTATGACACGCTTTGGGTCATCGACCCGATTGATGGCACGACCAATTTTGTTCATCAGCAAATCAATTTTTCCGTTTCCATTGCCGTTTACCATAAAGGAGAGGGAATGGTCGGAGCGGTTTACGATCCTTCCAGAGACGAGTTATTTTATGCGGTAAAAGGGGAAGGGGCTTTTCTCAATGATCGTCCCTTGCAGGTGAATCGAGCAGTAAGCCTGGAACAAGCTTTGTTATGCACGAGTGTATTTTGGAACAAGCGTGCTGAGCAGATCGGCATCGACTTGATCGTGAAAAAGCTTGCTGGGAAGGTTCGCGGAATGCGCCTGCTAGGAAGCGCCGCTCTGGAGATGGCGTATGTGGCTGCGGGTAGACTGGATGGCTACGTCAGTATGCAGCTCAATGCGTGGGATTTCGGGGCAGCTCGCATTATTGTAGAGGAAGCGGGTGGCCGGGTGACGACCATGATGGGGACACCACTGCCGTACGACCAAAAAAGCAGCGTGATGGCTTGCAACCCGACTTTTTATGAGGAGCTGCAGCATTACTTGAAATCCGAACAGACGGATGTACCTTCACAAAATTAAATGTCACAAGAACCCGCTGGATATGCGCATCCAGTGGGTTTTCTTTTGCTATGCATATTGGGTTTTCGTTTGGACGTCGGTTGCATATGCTATAAAAGCATAGCCGGAAGACGAGCAGCGACTGTATTTGTTACGAAGTCGGCTTGTCCGAATAAGGGGGGATAACCATGACCCTGATTGAGGAAAGTGTAAAGTTGATCCTTCAGCATCAAGCGAGTACGGGGGCGTATCTCGCTTCACCCGCATTTATTCACTATCAATATGCATGGCTCCGCGATGGAACATTTACGGCCTACGCGATGAACCGTACCGGCAACCATGAGAGCGCCCGCAAGTTTTACCAATGGTGCGATGATGTGATCCGAAAGCATGAGGCAAAGGCAAGAGCAGCCATTTCGGCAGTAAAAAAAGGATTAGACAAAAATGATGCGGGGAACGACCGCTATTTGCATACGCGCTATACAGCGGACGGAGAAGAAGTAGCAGGCGAATGGGGCAGCTTTCAGCTCGATGGCTACGGGACATGGTTGTGGGGGCTGGCTGAGCATGTGCGGATGAGTGGGGAGCATGACTTGATTCACGAGTTGAAGCCATCTATTGAACTGACGATTGACTATGTAGTGGCGTGCTGGCAGCTCCCTAACTTTGATTGCTGGGAAGAGGGAGGAGACCGAATCCACCCAGTAACGCTAGGAGCTATTTATGCCGGGATCAAGGCGATGGAGCCTTATTTGTCCGACCGAGCTTTCGAACTCGCTCAGCAAGGAGAGACCATTCGCCAATTCATACGCGAGCATGGCACAGCCAACAGGCGATTGATAAAGTCCGTTGGGGATCATTCGGTGGATGCGAGTCTTCTCTGGCTGGCCCTGCCGTATGGGATCGTCGACGTGGATGATCCGCTCATGATCCGAACCGTGCAGGCCATAGAAGAGGAGCTGCGCGCAGGATACGGCGTGCATCGCTACCCGACCGATACGTATTATGGCGGGGGGCAGTGGCTGCTATTATCTGCGTGGTTGGGCTGGTATTACGTGAAAACGGGCAGGCGTGAAGAAGCGGAAAAGATAGCAGCGTGGATTGTTTCCCAGCGGCAAGCGAGCGGACTGCCTGAACAAGTACAGGAGCATTTGCTTTCCCCGGCTCATTATGAGATGTGGGTGGAGAGGGCAGGGCATCCCGCTGTGCCGCTCCTTTGGTCGCATGCGATGTATCTCGTGTTGGCGGCAGAGCTCGGCATGCAGTACTAGCCAGGAAGAGAGTCTTCCTGGCTTTTCTTATTACTGACATCGATTGACACCATTTGTTGCTATGCTCATCTCAGGACCGAACAGAGTGGCGTTCAAACGGGATAAAAATGACACAGGGCATGAAGCTCTTTATGCAGCCAGTCGATTAGCTCAGCAGGCTCGTCTACTGTCGCTTCCCTTCCCAGACCGAGTACAAACCGGGCTACCCAATCGATTTCGGAGGGAGCGACAGTGTCGGTAATGAAACCGGAACCATCTGCCAGAAGCGTAATCTGATTGCCGAATTGATGGTGGCTTTCGGCTAGTTTGCAGCCTTTTCTCGTCAAACGAATTCGCAGGGGAAGCTGCTCTAGTTCTTCATACTGCGAGACATGCGGATCAGGGACGAAGGTAGGGGTATCCACGATCGTCATGGCTTGGATGCGGTCAACGCGCAGTTTGACCGTGCATCCCCTGAGAAAGCAGAAGCATTTGCAGTACCAGTAGCCATCGAAGGCGTACAAATAATCGGGCTGAATGATGCGGGTGCTTCGTCGATTCAGGGAGTCGTACGCAATTTCCACAGCTTGTTGGGAAAGAGCAGCATCCAAGAGCGGTCGCAAAAAGGGCGCCTCCACACTTCTTATCGGGTTCGTTACCCGCAATTTTTTGCGTAGATGCTCTACTCTCATCAAAGCGTCTGTTGGAAGGCTCGCGAGCAGCTTGGCTATCACAGACAGGGTTTCTTTTGCAAATGGCTTGTCCGTGTAGGAGAGAAGAGCTTCATACGACAATATTAGCGCAACGGCTTCCTCTGTCGTGAGAGCAAGGGGCGCTATCTGATGGGATCGAATCAGCCTGTAACCGCCGCCAGGACCGGGGGAAGCTTGCAAGGGCGCACCAGCCTCGCTGAGCAAGTGCAAGTCACGCAGCATCGTTCGTTTGGACACAGACAACGTATTGGCTAAATCGCTCACGGTAAAGGTTTTTCCTGTGTGGAAAAGTGCAAGCAGTTCTAGTAAACGACCTGTTCGGTTCATATGTATTCCTCGCTTTAGCTAAAACGAATGAAAGGGTGAGTCAAAGTGAAATCAGTGATGATTTATCAGCAAGGGACGAGGTTGCATGTGTTGGAAGGGGCACGAAATGGTGAAACAATCCTGTTCTTGCACCCCCAAGGCGGGAACTCATCTATCTGGAACGACATGTTACCTTATTTTTCAGAGGATTTCCACATCATTTGTATGGATTTGCGTGGGCATGGCCAATCGGAGCATGCGGCTACTGGCTACGATATAGGTACGCAATGTGAGGATATACGGGCAGTACTCGATCATGCTGGGGTAGATAGAGCGCATCTGATTGGCAATTCTCTCGGCGGAGATTTCGCCACCTTTTTTGCAGCGAGGTACCCTGACCGTGTGCGATCACTGATCAATCTGGATTCAGGCATGATTGATTTTGTGGGCCCAAATGGCGAGCGGGAAGGATCAAAAGCTGAAATTTTGGAGCAGTATCGCAAGCGTGCAGTGCCAGCGTTCCAGTATCGAGAGGAGTTTGCGTCATACGCGAGGCAGCATTGGTATCCGTGGGACCCGTATTACGAAAAATGGTTTCAGCATGTGACGATCTATCCTCTGTCTGATGGGCTGATCACATACCAGATACCGACTACGATTAACCTTCAAATCATGGAGACAGTCTGTGATTTGCACTATGAAGATGCCTACGCACAAATGAGATGCCCGGTTCTGTTTCTCCCAGCAGAGACTGAGCCAAAGCTCGATGTGAAGCTCTCTCTCATCCAAAAAGTTACGAGGCATCCGCAAAGCAAAACGGTAGTCATTCCAAACGCCAAGCACTTGATGCCGATCGATGCGCCAATAGCGACAAGCATGGAAATACTGGAGTTTCTAAAAGGCTTGGTGCTTGACAGTCCTTCTGGATAACCGCGGCTTCATCGTTGCGAGCAGGACACCGACAAGCGTCACAACGCCACCAGCCATCGTCACAAGCGTAGGACCTTCACCCAGCCACACCCAAGCAATCAGAAAAGCGAGCACTGGCGTCATGTAAAGGGAGGTAGTAGCCTCCGAGGTACCAACGACAGAAGTCACATAGGCGAGGGACAAATAAGCAACAACACTAGGGAAAATGCCCAAATACACAACACTGAGTGTCACATCCCAAGGCGCTTGGGCTATCGCTGTGCCAAGCCCGGGCAGAAAGAAGAGCATACATAAGGTACCTGCCCATAAGGTGTAGGCGGTAAATGCGAAAACGCCGTATTTTTCTACGAGTGGCTTCTGAAACGCAAAGTAAATGCTTTCGCTAATGGTTGCCAATAAAATCAAGAATATTCCGTCTGATATAGGAAGGGTCTCCCCTGTGCCAATCGTGCAGATGGAGACTCCGAGAAAACTGATCAGTGCACCTAGCCAGCCTCTTACCCCGAAATGCTCCCGGAAAAATAGGAGAGCGAGGAGAGCGGAAAAGATAGGCGTAGTCGTGACCAAGAGGCTGGCTACACCTGCACTTACAGTCATCTCCCCGTAGTTGAGCGCTGTATGATAAACGGCGAAACCCAAGCCCCCAAGCATAAAGATAGCTGGGACATCCTTTAACTCTGGCAGACGGATACGGAAAAAGAGTGCGAGTATCCCGAGAAAAAGAGAGCCGATAAGAAAGCGAAGCAGCGAGAGATGCTCCGGCGAGTAAGCTTGCAGCCCAACGCGAATACCAGCAAAGGCCGAGGCCCATAACAAAATGCTGATAGCATGTGCAGCGAAAATACGACTTCTGACATGATGCAACAAGATAACTTCCCTCCTTTGAATGAAAAAACCAACCACCTATTCACTGTTTCTTCTTTCTTTTCTATGGTAATCAAGAAGTGGTAAAATATCTGCAACCACTCGGCTATCAAAAAAACCAACCACTTTTACCTATTAAGATGAGGAAGATGAAGGGGATCGATCAGGTTGCACAGAGAGAAACGGTTGCCGAAATATCGGAAAATTATTGATTTTATCAAAGGAAAAATTTCGACAGGAGAATGGCCGATTGGCAGCAAAATCCCCAGCCAACGCGACTTGGCACAATTGTTCGAAGTCAATCGGAGCACGGTCATTGCAGCATTGGAGGAATTGACCGCAGACGGGTTGATCGAGGGAAAGCTGGGGATGGGCACTGTCGTCGTCAATAACACCTGGACGCTGTTGGCTACGACACGACCTCCGGATTGGAGTGAGTACGTCAGATCTGGATTGCACAAGCCAAGCATGACGGCGGTTCAAGAAATCAATACGCGTGAATTCCAGGCAGACCTGATTCAGTTGAGCAAAGGAGAGCTCTCCCCAGACATGTTTCCAGTCGAAGCGATGAAGCAAGTCATGGAGCGAGTGACGAGGAACCTAAGCGGATTTGGATATGAAGAGCCGAGAGGGTACCTTCCCCTGCGCCAAGCGGTCAGTGATTATGTCGGACGACAAGGAATTACAGCTTCGCCGTCTTCTGTCTTCATCGTGTCTGGTGCATTGCAGGCACTCCAATTAATTTCGGTCGGGTTATTGCATCGAGGTTCAACCGTGTTTTTGGAACAGCCTTCGTATCTCAATTCTTTGCATGTGTTCCAGTCGGCGGGGATGGAGCTTGCGGGATTGCCGATGGATCGTCAGGGGATGATTGCGCAGGCGATCTATGCGAGGCGAAAACAGGAGCAAGGGGCGATTCTGTACACCAATCCGTGCTTTCATAATCCAACAGGCATCCTGATGACAGAGAACCGCCGGCTGGAGCTGCTGCGTGTATGTGAAGAAGAGCGTCTGCCTGTTATCGAGGATGACATTTACCGCGAGCTGTGGACGAATGAGCCTCCACCTCTGCCGCTCAAGGCAAGAGATAAACATGGACATGTCCTGTACATCGGGAGCCTGTCCAAGACACTGACTCCCGGCTTGCGGATTGGATGGGTAGTGGGGCCAGAGCCAGTCATCGAACGCCTGGCCGATATCAAGATGCAGACGGATTACGGGGTTAGCTCGCTATCGCAACGTGTGGCGGAGGAGTGGCTGGCGAGTGGCTTGTATGAGAGGCATATGTACAAGGTCAGAGAGCAGCTAATTACGAGACGAGCGTCTGCCATCCGGGCACTTACGAAGCACATGAGTGAACACGCGACGTGGGAAGTGCCTGCTGGAGGATTTTTCATCTGGCTGAAAATGAACGGAAAGCTCTCGATGATGGAGCTCTTTACAGCAGCCAAACGCCAGGGCATTCTGCTGAATCCGGGCAAGATTTACGGGGAGACGCAAGAAGGATATGTCCGGCTGTCGTATGGGTACTCGTCGATCGCCGATTTTGAATCTGGTATCGAAAGACTGGGTCAAATCGTCCGCGATAGTATATAAAAGCAGAGGAAAGATGGAGGTGGAAGTAAATGGGGTATATAGAAATAACAAAAAAGAATATAGAAACGGAGCACATATGCTGTGCATTAGGTGCAAAACAATACGAGCATGAAGTAGCCGAGAAGAAGAAGTGGCTGACAGAGCGAATGGATGAAGGATTGGTGTTTTATCGCTTAGATGAGCGGGCAAAAGTGTTTATTGAATACTTGCCTGCGGAAATGGCCTGGGTTCCAATTGAAGCGCCCAATTATATGTATATCAACTGCTTGTGGGTGTCTGGCAGATATAAAGAGAACGGGTATGCGAAACAATTGTTGCATCATTGCAAGGAGGATGCTATCAAACGTGGCATGGACGGAATCGTTCATATCGTAGGGAAGAACAAGTACCCGTATTTGAGTGAGAGACGTTTTTTTGAACATATGGGGTTTGAGCTGGCAGATCAAGCAGAACCGTATTTTCAATTAGTGGCATGGAAATGGAATGAACAAGCTGCTATACCGTCCTTGAAGAAAACAGGAACAACTTCTTCAAAGGAGAATGGCGTCACCATTTATTACACAGCACAGTGTCCATTTGCTGTTGGTGTTTTGGAAGAATTGAGAAAAGTAGCGGAAGCGAAAAGTGTTCCCTTTCATTCGTACAAGCTGACAACGAGGGAAGCAGCACAGAACGCGCCTGTCATATGGACGACCTTTGGCTTGTTTTATCAGGGTGAATTTATTACACATGAAATCATGAGTGCCAACAAATTTGAAAAATGGCTAACAGAGCTTCTCGCACACCAAAAGCCCCGCCAATCCCAATAGGCGAGGGCTTTGTTCGTGGGGCTACTTGCTCGTTGGCGTGAAGTCCATGCCTTTTACATATTGCTGGCTATGAACGGCGAACTCTGCCGTGAGTGGGGAGATCGACTGCCAGTTGCGCACCGCGAGCACCACTTCCCTTGTAATAGGGGGCGACAGAGGGATCGCGACGACTTTGGGGATGACAGGTGGCATGTACAGCTCAGGCATGATGGTGACGCCGATATACTCCTGCACCATGGTCAAAATCGTATACACCTCACGTACTTCAAACGTTACCGTTGGGGTAATGTGATTCTCTTGCAGCATTTTTCGGATGCAGCCATCCTTTGGCATGATAAAACAACGCTCCGCAATTTCGGAAAAACGAAGGGTCTGACTGTCTTTCAGTGGATGGGTATCTGGTAAAATGACCATCATTTCGTCTTGCAAGAGCGGCAACGTTTGCATTTCCTTATCAGGCATAACGGTAAAGGCAATGTCGACAACTGAGCTGTGCAGCCAGTTGCTAATTTCATCACTATCGCCTTCCAAAAGCAGGATGTCCACGGCCGGAAACCGCTTGCGAAAGCTACCCAAAAGTCCAGGTAAAAAGCGGGAGGCGACGCTGGGGATCGAGGCAATACGCAGGGTACCGGACGAAATCCCGCGGGCCACGTTTGCTTCCTCCGTCATGCAGGATGTGATGTTCAAAATGTCGCGAGCGTGCGCAAGCATTCGCTCTCCGATGCTCGTCGGAGTGATCCCGCTGCGACTTCGTTGAAAAAGACTGACACCGAGCTCTTTTTCCAGGGACTGAATCATTTGCGAGACGGCGGATTGCGTAAAGCCGATTTCTTCTGCTGCCCGCGTGAAGCTTCCAGCTTTTGCTGCGGCGACAAACACTTGCAGTTGGGTAAGCGTCATGTCTCCTGGTTCCTTTTCATTAGTTTTTTCTTATGAAAAATATTATAAATCATTGTTTTACTAATGGAAAAGAGCTTCGTATAGTAAAAGGCATCACCAGTAAGAAAATACGAGGAGGAACATAGATGCATCCCGAATGGCAGCGAATTGCAAATGAATTTATCGAGGCGACCTCTTACCGAGTGGGCGAGCTGGAAAAAGGCTGGGCCTCTCGTTACGATTTTTCCAAAAGACCTGCGACGTATTTGCGTTATGAAGAGGTATTTGCCCGCGTTGATTTAGGCAAGCCACAGTTTCCAGCGTCCGTCGATTTGTGGGAGGTCCTCGCTAATCGAAGATCCAAGCGTAATTTCTTGAAGCAGTCAATGACGCTTAACGAATTGAATCTCCTACTGTGGGGTACACAGGGCATCACAGATGATATGGGTGACTATCAATTACGCACGACGCCGTCTGCCGGTGCCCTGTATCCGATTGAGACGTATCTGATGATTAACAACGTGGAGGGACTGGAGAAAGGCCTGTATCATCTGGATGTACAGAATTGGTGCTTGGAAGGATTGAAGAGAGAAGACACGTCCGAGATCGCCTATCTGTTCACGGAAGAGCAAGAGGTAACGAGACGGGCTGCTGTCAATTTCGTTTGGACAGCGATGGTGGATCGCACGAAAGACAAATACAAAGAACGTGCGTACCGCTATATCTGGTGGGATTCCGGGCACGTGTCGCAGAACCTGCATTTGGTAGCAAACGGACTGGGGCTTGGGGTAACGACAATTGGTCACTGGATGGATCATGACATGAACGAATATTTAGGCATCGATGGCAAGTCCCATTTGTCTATTTTGATGGCATCCGTGGGCAAAATTGCAGGTGGGCATTGGCTGACGGATCGTCGACCGGAATAAGCAGCAAAAAAGGATGGGCATAAGAAGCCGCATCCTTTATTCATGATGGTGTGCCAAGTGCGATGTCGTGTGCAGAAAGTGTATCGCGGAGAACGGTCGCCATGAGCTGGTAGCCGAGGACATGCGGATGAAGTCCGTCGTCAGCCAATTCCTTGCGCAGTGTGATACCATCTGCGTCCGTCATGCGGGAGTGGTAATCGACATAGAGACAGTCTGTTTGTTCAGCAATCGCTTGAAAACGTTCATTGATCGTGATGACGAGTTGGTTTCGCTCATAGTTGCGTGCGTATCGGTCCATGCATGTAGGCAAAAGGGAACAAAGAATGGGCTGAATGCCTTGCTCGAGAGCCGCATGCACCATTGCTTCTACATCACGGGTCACCTGCTGGTTAATCTCTTGAGGTGTTAGTCGGTCGGAAGGCAAGAATGTATCCAACGCCCACGTATTGTTAATCCCGATCATGATCACCACGTAACGTGGCTTCAATTGAAGGACATCTGCGGCAAAACGTCTGCGGGCCTGTTCGGTTGTGTCACCGCCGATTCCACGATTCACGATGGTCTGACCCGACCGACCAAAAAAGGTAGCGAGATCCCACCAATGCGTGATGGAATCGCCGAAAAAAACAAAATCGACGGGCTGCTGGTGGAAGAGCAGCGCTTCATTATGAAAGTCAAATTCGTTGCGTCGTCTGTCTGCTGGCGCATCGATACTGAAAAATCCGGGCTTTATGAGAGCTGGGCGCTGTTCGTCCAAGCTACATCCCTCCTCGTCCAAAAGTTTACCATATCCCTGTAAGCGTGGTGTGCAGTTTCGTTTACTTCTTACTTGATTTTGCCGAGTGTACACGATAACATATGTTCTGAATAAGATTGATAACCATTATCAAAGTGTGGGAGTCTAAGAGAAGAGGGTGACCGTTGTGTCCATTGCCAAAATCATTCGAGAGCGCCGCTCTATTAAAAAAGACTATAAACCAGATACTGTGTCCGAAGAACTTGTTTTGGAGCTATTGAATGACGCTGTGTACGCGCCGAACCATGGTATTCGTGAGCCTTGGAGATTTCTGTTTGTATCTTCAGAGAAAAAAGAAGCGTTTGTAGAGAAGTTGATCACCTGCTATCCCCCAGAAGCCCATCAGGCGCGCCGAGACATGTACAACCAACCGGCAGCCTATTTGGTCGTCATCATGAAAGAAGATCCGCGCCAAAAACAATGGGAAGAAGATTTCAGTGCGACGGCAGCTCTCATTCAAAACTTCCAGTTGCTCGCATGGGAGCGTGGATTAGGCGTAGTCTGGAAAACGAACGCGCACAACTGGGATCCGAAGGCACACGCCATCTTGGGTGTTACGCCAGGAGAGAAAATCGTTGGTTTTCTGCACCTCGGTTTTTTCGATCAGGAAAATGTACCAGCAGCACGCACACGCACATCTGCTGAAGAAAAGTTCACTCGGTTCGAATAAATGGAAAAAAACGAGACCAATCTGAGGTCTCGTTTTTTCGTGATAACTGGACAACTTCCTGCTACACTAGTGCTTGATTATGTTTACGTAACTTGAAATATGCGATTAGGGTGTATGACATGAGGGTTTTTTGGACGTTACAAAACCAAGAAGTGTGGGAATTGGCTCGAGAACGGGGTTTTTTACAAGGGGACCGAAAACATGCGATGTTCCCTAAGGAATACGAATGGATGATTCATCAGATGAAAAAGAGAGTAGCGAAGTATAGGGGAGAATACCCGATTTGGTTATGGGTGGATAAACCTGATTTGAGGCGTACAGGCTATTTTGAAAGTGGAGTCCAGTTCGTTCGAATCAAAGTGGAATTGGATGAACAAGACGTTTTACTCTCTGACTATGATGAGTGGCATATGGTATTAAATAATGACTTCTTAGCTAACAGTGAACAGGAATATGAAGAATATCATCAAGGAAAAGGTACGATTTCAAAAGAGGAAAGCTGGGAGCGTATCTTTGCCTGGAATAGAAAGCGAGATTCCAGTTGGGACGCCTATGAGGATAGAGAATTGCAAGGAACAACGGGGAAAATAGACATAGCGAATGTCAAAAGTGTCGAGTACTTTCTTGCAAGGTAAATGTTGCTCACGCTCGAGGCACACGGTTGGGGAAGAAAAAACGAGACCATTCACAGGTCTCGTTTTTTTGCAATTACTTTGCTGCTGCTTCCTGCGCTACGACTTTTACCATGCTTGAAATGATCCCCAGATGGATGGACTCGTGCATGACGGCAAAGTTAAAGACTTCTCCAACCGTCGTAAACTGGAAGGGACCCATTGTAATGGGGGCTGGCAATGCTGCCTCTAGCTCGTCAGGGGTGACGGAGGCCAACCGTTCAAGCTGTACGGACAAGTAGTAAATCAGCTCATCTATCGAGGGTGGTGCAGTCGTCCAGTCAGAAGGCTTCGTTCCCGTCTGAAAAAGAGTAGCGTAGGAAGCGGGCAGGTCAGATTGGTAAGGCAAGCCGATGGACAGAAAATGCTGAAAACAAAAGACGATATGCCCGATATTCCAGCGAAGTGTATTTGAAAAAGCGGGGGATTGCACATCCAATAGCTCCTCAGGAATCAACGGAATCTGTTGCAGGCCAATTTGACGAACGGATGTGGCTGTAGTGATCATGCTTTGAGACATGAGACAAACCTCCCTATCATTTTCCTATGATTGACAGCGATCTTACCGTCAACTAAAGTGTACGTCGTAGGGGAAATCGCAACAATCATGCTTTTCCGATTAGAATGATTAGTAAAAATGATAATGGGCACAAGAGGTGAAGCAATGGAGCTCAGGCAATTGGAGTATTTTATGGCAATATGTGAGGAAATGCATTTTTCCCGGGCCTCAGAAAAGCTGTGTACCTCGCAGTCCAATCTCAGTCAGCAAATCAAGTTTTTAGAGAATGAGCTGGGTGTCCCGCTGTTTGACCGCTTAGGCAAGCGAATCACGCTGACAGAAGCAGGAAAGGTATTGCTGGAACAGAGTCGGCATGTTTTTTCCCATATCGACTACGCACGCGAAGCGATTGCTGCCATGAAAAACAACGAAGGGGGCACGCTCACGATCGGTGTCCTGCCTGGCGATGCCGATTTGTTGTTTGATGCTCTTCTTGTAGAATTCCACCGCTTGTATCCAAAAACATCCTTATCCGTCATTGAGTCTACAAGAATAGTGGAGCAAATCACATCCGGCGAGATTGATTTGGGCGTGACTGTGTTACCTGAGCCGGATGAGAGAATCACTGTCATTCCGCTATTTCACGAAGAGTTCGCGCTTGCGGTTCATACCGCACATCCACTTGCCAAGGAAAAGGCAATCAAGTTTGAGCAGCTTCAAGATGTGAAAACGGTGATGTTTCCGTCGGATCATCAAGTGAGACAGCTCATCAATCGCTATTGCATACAGGAAGGCTTTCGCTTGCAGCCTCATATCGAAACAACCACACTCCTGTCTCTATTGACTCTAGTGAAAAAGGGGATCGGGGGCTGTATTCTGCCTAGCTTATTGCTGCAAAACATAAACGACGAAGAGATTGCGATCATCAACCTCTTGCATCCGACACCCAGCCAAGACATCTGTTTGGTTTATCGCAGAGACAAATATATGGGGTTTGCCGCTCGTACCTTCATCGATACGCTACAAGCGTATATTCAATCGGCCATCGACAACACTCATGCTCCCAACACGAATAAAAATCGCTCGTAAGATTTTCCTTTCCTTGGTAAAATGCATATCATTACGAACCACGATCTGGTCGATGGGAGGAAGTTCACATGCATCCAAAAAAAGTCCCCCGTTAATCCCGAGGTCCTCCATTCATGTATTTGTGTCAACTACCCCAAAATAGATCAAGGGAGATGTACGTAAATGAACATGAATGGACCTGTAAAAATATCTCGAAGTGAACGATTTCAAATCTGCCAAGAAATAGCTGCGAGATTACATGAAGTGTACAAAGAAAAAGTTCTCGCCATTGGGGTGTATGGTTCCATTTCTCGAGGGACAGACGGCCCTTATTCGGATATCGAGATGTTTTGTGTATTAGAAGAATCAGGGGAAGAAATAGAATTTAGCTACGAATGGTCAGCGGGACCTTGGAAGGCTGAAGTAAATGTGTGCAGTGCAGATGTTTTGCTGAACACTGCCGCTACTGTCGAAGATGATTGGCCGCTGACACATGGCCCATTCTTTACTCCACTGAGTCTGTACGATCCGAAGGACTTTTTTGAAACGCTCAAAAAAGCAGCAGAATCACCAGCGCAGGAAGAGTTCACAGAGGGAATCAACGGTATTCTCGTAGGGGAAATGTACGAGTTTATTGGCAAGTTGCGAAACGTAAATCTAAACGGCCCACATACCTATCTGCCCTACTTGGCTATGGAGTTTGCCCAATACGGTGCGATGTTGATCGGGCTGCACAACCGAAAGCTTTACTCGACAGGGGCCAAGGTTTTGCCGGAAGCGATGGAATTGCCGCATCGTCCGGCTGGATTCGATCAGGTAGCCAGATTGGTGATGGCGGGGGATCTGACTGATCCAGCAAAAATCGTTAGCGCTTGCGAATTATTCTGGGATGGTCTCCAAGAGTGGGCTGCCCAGCATCAGTATGTGATTCATTCAGAGCGAATCCCTTTTTAATCGATAAAAAACAAACGAGACCCCTTGTACGAGGGGTCTCGACTTACCAAGAAAGCCTTGCTTCCTAGCGAGGCTTTTATTTTTGGGGCTTACTCCACTTTGCCGCTCAGATGCTCATGAATGAGCTTCCATTCCCCTGTCTCTGTTTTCGTAAAAATATTCGTAGCTCTGCCACTTCCCGTGACGAATTCCCCGTTGTAATAGCCTTGATATTGATACGTATATACACAGCTAGCGGAACTTTGATCGACAGCAATCCACTGGACATCCGTAGCCGCATAGACTTCATCCTTGATCAGATGCCATGCATTTTCAAAGTAAGCGCGGATCTCACTCATGGATGTACAAGTCTTGTCGGAAAACCAGTAAATGGCGTTCGGATGAAGCATTTTTTCTACATTTGCAAAGTCATGTGTATTGGTAGCGTCAATATATTGCGCTAACGCCTGTTTATAGCCTTCCACAAATGATCCCTCTCTCCGCTAAAAATGGTCTATTTATCCATATAGTATAGGTTTACGGCAAAGAAAAAAAGCCCGCCCGATGTAGAAGGGGGCTATTCGGGCGGAAATGGAGGACGTAATGTCCATCGTAGGGTCTGACACATTCATGATAGTTGTCTGATGTTAAGGAAGAGTAGAGAGAACATGAAGCATTTGTTAATTTTAGGTTTTGTATAAATGCGGAGGGCAAGCACCCGTTTTTTTCTTTTTAATCACTGGGATAGACAGGCATCCATACAGGAGAGATGCGGTCGTCATAAGCTGAATGGAGTACCGATCCTTGCCAGCAGATCGGTGCTTCCATCTGATTTCAATGAGAGGAGAGGTAAATGATGGGGTGCAATCGCGATGGTTTCGGCTTTTTTGGTGGCGGGTTCATTTGGATTCTCATTATTATTTTCCTAGTGATTTGCTTCATTGATGATTAAGGCACTATTGCAAAGAAAAGACTCTGTGCTCTTATACAAGAGACAGAGTCTTTTTTCTGGTTCTTACTTCAAATGCTGCAAAAATTGACGTGTGCGTTCCTCACGTGGCTTTGCGAACAAATGGGACGGTGTATCTCTCTCCACGATGACGCCTTGGTCCATGAAAATAACCTCGTCGGCAACTTCCCGGGCGAACCCCATCTCGTGCGTGACGACGATCATCGTCATCCCTTCCTGGGCAAGCTCCTTCATCACCCTCAACACTTCGCCAACGAGCTCCGGGTCAAGAGCGGAGGTAGGCTCGTCAAATAGCATGACTTGCGGGTCCATCGCCAGTGCCCGAGCAATCCCTACACGCTGCTGCTGTCCACCAGACAACTGTGCAGGATAATGGTCCAGCTTGTCACCGAGACCTACTTTTGTCAGGAGAGCAGCGGCTTTCGCACGTGCTTTTTCTTTGTCTACTTTTTTGACAGTGACGGGTCCCTCCATCACATTTTCAAGGGCTGTCATGTGCGGGAACAGATTGTAGTTTTGAAACACCATCCCGGTCTGCTTTCGCAGCTTCGGAATACTCGTTCTCTCTACTTTTTTGGAAAAGTCCAGCTTGACGTCGCCGATTTGGACGCTACCGCTGGTCGGAACCTCAAGTGCATTCAGGCAGCGAAGCAAGGTTGTTTTCCCGGAGCCAGAAGGACCGATGATGACGACTACCTTTCCTTTTTCCACCGAGAGAGAAATGCCTTTGAGTACATGTAAGGTATTGAATTGTTTATGCACATCCGTGATCGTAATCATGCGTTTTCACCTGCTTTTTAGACATAACGGTCCAGCTTGTTTTCGATGCGATCCTGGATAATAGAGAGTATGAAGCAAATCACCCAGTAGATAAGGGCTGCTTCCGCATAGACGAGCAGCGGCTCATATGTCGCAGCGACGACTTCTTGGGCTTTGCGGAACATCTCTGGTACCAGAACGACCGAAGCCAGCGAAGTATCCTTGACCAAACTAATAAACGAGTTGGACAAAGGAGGAATGGAGACGCGAGCTGCCTGAGGGAGCACGACTCTGCGCAGTGCTTGCCAGTAGGTCATCCCCATGGAGTAGGCTGCTTCCCATTGCCCTTTGTGAATGGACAAGATCGCGGCACGTACCACCTCGGAGGAATAGGCACCGACGCTGAGAGAGAAGCCGATGATTGCCGACGGTATCGGATCGATCATCAAGCCGATGCTCGGCAAGCCATAAAAAATGATGAATAATTGGACCAATAAAGGAGTACCGCGAATGATCGATACATAAAAGCGGGCGATGGCAATCAGCGGCTTTATGCCGGATAGACGTGCCAGCGCAGTGAGAACCGCAATGATCAGACCAATGAAAAAGGAGGCGATGGCGATTGTCAAAGAATAGAGCAAGGCTCCTTTCAACAGAGGAAGAAAGGAGCTTTGCGCGATATCGATCCATCGGTTCAGGCGTTCTGGGTTTTCAAAGAAGCTACTTAGAGACATCTGCACCAAACCATTTCTCTGATATTTTTGCGAGGGTACCATCTTTCGTCATGTCGTCCAGTGCTTTGTTGAATGCATCAACCAGCTCTGTGCTACCCTTGCGGAAGAGGAAACCGTTTTTCGCTACGTTCGGATCTTTTGCGATAATTTTGATAGGAACATCAGGCTTTTGCTTCATGAAGTCCAACAGGGAAATCCCGTCGTTGATCGTAATGTCTACACGCTTGGAAACAAGCAAATCGATCGCTTGGTTAAAGCCTTCCACACCGACGATTTCCGCTCCGTTTTTCTTCGCGATATCTGTGAGGTTGCTCGTCAATGTTTGGGCTGCTTTCAGACCTTTGATATCCTCGAAGCCTTTTACGGTCGTGTTGTCTTTATGGGTGACAAGGACCGCTGTGGATACGGTGTATGGATTGGAGAAATCGTATTTTTCCTCACGATCCGGGCGAATGCCTACCTGATTCGCTACGACATCAAAGCGCTTGGAGTCGAGTCCAGCAAACATCGCATCCCATTGTGTTTCTTGAAAAACAGGCTCTACTCCGATGCGCTTCGCTACCTCTGTCACGACCTCCACATCATAGCCCGTCAGCTTGCCAGACTGATCGTGGAACGTAAACGGCGCATACGTGCCCTCGGTTCCAATCAGAATTTTTCCGTCGGCTTTTACTTTTTCCAACAAGTTTTGTTCTTTTTTCTCTTCTGTTGGGGCAGGAGTGGCAATATTTTGCGGTGGTTGTCCCGTTGAAGACGACCCGCAGCCTGCCAATGCGACTAACAGAGTGGAAGCGAGAAGGGAAAAAAATAGTTTTTTCATAAATTAACCCCCACTAAACCGATGTGAATTTGAATAGGAACATACTAAAAGGGACAGACAATTTTGTCAATGACTAAGAATTACTTCGTGATATCTTCGCCGAACCATTTGACGGAAATCTTGGAAAGGGTGCCGTCCTGCTGCATCTCATCGAGCACCTTATTAATCGCGTCAGTCAGTTCTGTGCTTCCTTTACGGAACATAAAACCGGTTGGTTGGCCCTCTGCATTTTTCGCCACGACTTTGATGGGCGTATCAGGCTTTTGTTTCAGGAAATCAAGTACTGACAAATTATCGTTGAGCACAACGTCCACGCGTTTTTGTGCAATCAGGTCAATGGCTTGATTGAAATTGTCTACACCGACGATTTCTGCCTCATTGGCGCGTGCGAGGTCAGCGTAGTTGCTGGTCATGGATTGTCCGGCTTTTAACCCTTTGATATCCTTGAAATCTTTGACGGTGTCATTGTCCTTGTGAGTCACCAAAACCGCACGGGAAATCGTATATGGCTTGGAGAAATCGTACTTTTCCTGACGATCAGGACGGATTCCTACTTGATTGGCAATGACGTCAAAGCGCTTAGAGTCGAGTCCCGCAAACATGGCATCCCACTGGGTTTCCTGGAACATAGGCTCTACACCGAGCCGCTTGGCAACCTCCGTGATAACCTCCACATCATAGCCGGTCAATTTGCCCGACTGATCATGGTACGTAAACGGAGAGTATGTACCTTCCGTACCAATGACGAGTTTTTTCTCGGTTTTCACTTTTTCTAGCAAATTTTGCGAAGCTGCTTGATCAGCAGGCGGAGTCGTAGGATTCGGCTGAGAAGGAGAACCAGAAGTGCCGCAGCCAGCCATTCCCAGTAGCAGGCAAGATAGTAAGGTAGACAGAATGACTTTTTTCATGTTGTAATCCCCTTTATGTTAATCGGATTTCATGGATTCATAGTAGTGGTCGTTCATGCCTTTGTCAATCTTTAAATTGTTAAATCCTATTTGATTACTTTGAATTGAAGGGGACAACGTTCTATGTAGCTGCGGTGGGGAGAAGAATATTTCCAGTCTAGGCTCCAGGCTCCGTCCTGCTGGGGGCTGAGACTGTCCGCTCCGAAGCGATTAGCGGGGAAACGCAAAAGTGGTAGCAGCTTCGTCGTGTGGGCACGCCTAAGTTTCTTTTGCCCGCTAATCGCTTCTCCGCTCGGTAGGACTCCACAAGTCGCTACGTCTGGAAATATTCTTCTCTGTCGTAACTAATGACATTCCTTCATTCTTTCAAAGCTTTAAAAAGCGGGATAAGCACGGAAAGCGCTTAGAGGAAACAGGAGAAAACAGCGAAGATCTTTGGTACACCGACCGAGACGGAATGCAAAAAGCGAAACACGCTCTTAAGCGTCCACCTCTAAAAAGGCATCCTGGAATGACCACTTTGGACGCGGTTTCGCTTTTTGCATGGAGTCGGGCAGTGAATCCCCCAGCGGGTGGGACAAGAAGCTGAGCGTTTTCTCCTGTTTCCTCCCCACCACTACAGAACGTTTACACTTTTTATCTCTTTTAAGGATTCTCCATTCATACGGTGGCTATGTGCATGGAACGAAACTTGCCGCAGAAGTAGTGGTTGAGGTTCCTCGTCAAGAAGCGTACAATTAGTACGAATTGAAAGGCCTACAAGCAATTACGTGCTTGTTCTTCATAGGAGAGCGCACCGATAAAAGGAGTCAATCAACATGTTAAACGACTGGCGTATGTATACAGATGGAAGTGGAATGGAGCAAAAGCATGTAGCTTGGCATGAAGTGCTGAAGGAAATCGCTCAATTGGACGGAGTAACGCGGACGTTGGTACACGCAGCGTATGGAGACCATGTGGATTTGGTCGTAGCAGGCGGGAACAACGGTAAAGTATTAGTGCAATGGAAAGAACATGAGCCGGTTGAGCAGCACTTTGTACTTGCGGCAGACAAGCAATCGGCGGTAATGTCCACGCTCGTCATCGAGGGTAGTGAAGTTGCCTTTCCCCTTTCCTGGTGCGTTCCGCTTGAGCAAGTTGTTCCTTTGTGCGGAGATTTGCTACGAACATGTGAAAAAGGGGAGCCGACCGAACTCGAATGGCTTCCGGTAGAAATGTAGGCAGGAGGGCAGCATGGAACTACAAACGTTGCAGCAGTCCATCCTCATCATGGCTGTCATCATTGGGATCGGTAGCTTAATCGGCTACCGGCAACCCTTGACTGCGGACTCCCGCCAACTCGTCATCACGATTATTGTAAATGTTGCCATGCCGTGTATTATTTTAGACGGGATCTTTCAGACAACCATTGATCAACAAATTTTATACCAAATTTTTGCAATATTCTTCATTTCAATTATCCTAAACTGCCTGGGCATTTTCATCGGCTGGTTAGGTGCGCGTGCACTTCCGCTTCCGGTGAAAAAACGTCGGGAGATCGCGCTCTTGTCCGGCTTGGGGAATACAGGCTTCATCGGTTTACCGCTTTGTGCGGCATTGTTTGGACCAAAAGGGGCGCTCTTGGCCGCTATTTTCGACGCAGGCGTGGATGTTGTGCTATGGACCGTTGGTGTGATGATGCTCCAGGAAAAAGGAAGCTTCTCCTTAAAAGGGCTCAAGACACTCATTAACATCCCGATGATTGCAATCGTTTTTGGACTCGGTTCTGCCATCATCGGGTTTGTGCCACCTGAGCCTGTGAAGCAACTGTTTGGAACGCTGTCCAAGCTCGCTTCTCCGTTAGCCATGATGTACATTGGTATGCTCTTGCCTATGTTTTTGCGCAATAAACCGCAAGTGTCATTAAAGCTTTTGAGTATGCCACTCACGTTTAAATTAGTTGTTTTTCCGCTGATGACGGCTTTTCTTTTGTCCGTTTTTTCAATCGACAGCGATATTGTCAGCGTTTCCCTTGTGCAAGTAGCAATGCCCACCCTGACATTGGCCTCGATCTTATTCGGGCGCTACGCGGCAGATGAGGAGATGGGTGCCATGACGACGGTTTGTTCTACCTTGCTGGCGCTCTTGTCCATCCCGGTTGTTCTGGTCATGGGAAATTGGCTCTTGCACTAATCTCTCGCACTAATCTCTCGCCAATCTCAGTCATAGTGAAACGAATCAGAGGTAACCTATGTCTAACAAGTAAAGAATGACGAAAATGATGATCAGGGATGGAGGAACAACAATGAAAGGCAAATCGATTTTGGCAGTTGCATTGACACTCCAGATGTTGGCAGCTTACCCTGTGCAGGCGGCAGGGGCTAGCACAGCACAAACAGCGACAACTGCGATCTTAGTAAACGGAGAGCAATCTACCTTGGCAAAAGAACCGATTCTCGTCCAGCAGCGTACGTATGTCTCTGCCGAGGATGCGAGCCGGATTTTAGAAGGCACTTGGAAACAAGACGCAACGAATGGAGAAATGAAGCTGGCAAAAGGTACGCTGACGTTTCAACTGGCTTCAGGAAAAGTAGCGTTGAATGGCAAGTCGCTGCAAGATGGGCAGGGCGCAATCGTGCGTGACAAGCAAGTGTATTTGCCGTTGAGATGGATGGCAGAGCAGGCCGGACATCAAATCACGTGGAATGCCGAGAAAAAGGCGGTGGAAATTGTGATGGCCGGAGAAGAGAGTGGCTTTACGCTTGTTGATGCCGATAAGCTGACGGAACAGGAACGTACATTTATTGACTCGGTAAAAGAACAGCAAGGCATTCACAAGCAGGGAGATCTTTATGTCATCGCACGCGGGTCCTCGCCGAATCCTGGCTACGGACTGCAAGTAACCAAAGTCGAGCAGAGCTGGGAGCAGCTTTTTGTGTATGTCAAACAAACGCTGCCTGATCCGGGGAGAATGTACCCGCAAGTGATTTCCTATCCGTACTTGGCGGCAAAAGTGAAGCTGCCACCTTACACGACGATTGTCTTCCTGGATGCTGAGACAAAGAAGCCGCTGTTTGCCACAGACGGCAACGGAAGTCGATAAGAAAATCGGGCAAACGACGTACAGGGTCTGCTATAGCAGGCCCTCTTGTTTTTGTGTGGCTCCTGATGTAAGATATGGTTGTGATTTCCTATCCCTTGAGAAATGGAGGTGTGTGTACGTGTTCGGAACTCTGCAAGCATGGTTTGTGGTAGAAACTTCCAGTATGACGCATGATTTTGTATTCAACGGGACCAGTCTGTCCTTTTTTGCGCATACAACTGAACGGAGTTTCCATAGGCGTACCATGCATCGATCAGGGACGGTTTGTTCTTGTCTATAATGGGTAACTGACGTAAGGTCGGTCCCTTTCACGATGCCGCAGGTAATGGCCTGCGGCTTTTTTGCGTCCACTCGCACGTGCTGGGTGGTCTCAAAAATTGTGCCGGGGCCACCAGGAAATCCATTATTTTGAACCGTTACCAACATTTCAAGGAGGAAACAATCATGATTATTGTCGCGACGCAGCAATTGCAGAAATCGTACGGAGCAGATCCGGTTTTACAAGATATCACGTTGGAAATCAAGGCAGGAGAACGCGTTGGGATCGTCGGACCGAATGGAGCAGGCAAAACCACGTTGTTCAAGCTGCTGGCAGGTATCGAGGGCCCCGATTCGGGTGAGCTTTTTCGGGCAAAAGGAACGATTTGGGCGTACCTACCGCAAACGCCGCAGTATCCGGCTGAGTGGACGGGGACGGATGTTGTAGCCAGCGCGTTTGCCGATGTCATCAAGCTACAGGAGCAGATGCGCGAGCTCGAGCAGCAGATGGGATTGCTTTACGAAAATGAACAAGAGCTAAACCGCCTCATGCTACGCTATCAAAAGCTGCAAGATGAATTTGAACAACGGGATGGCTATCAGTGGGAGACGAAAATGACCCAGGTGACACAGGGCTTGGGCGTTAGTGCAGAACTGTTAGCGACACCTTTTGCCCAACTCAGCGGTGGGGAAAAGACAAAGGCTGGCCTTGCAAAACTACTCTGCCAGAAAAGCGATGTTTTGCTCTTGGATGAGCCGACCAACCATTTGGATGTGGAGTCGATGGAGTGGCTAGAGGAGTTTTTAAAAAATTATCAGGGTACGATCCTGATCATCTCCCATGACCGTTATTTTTTGGATGCGGTCGTCACGTCTGTCTATCATGTGGACGGAGGAGAAGCCGAATTCTATATCGGCAATTACAGCGCGTTCGCTACGGAGCGTGAAGAACGCTTGCTGCGCCAGTTTGCCGCTTATCAGGAACAGCAGAAGCAAATCAAGAAAATGAAAGAAACGATCAAACGGCTCAAGGAGTGGGGCAATCGTTCCAATCCGCCGAACGAGGCTTTTCACCGAAGGGCAAAAAGCATGGAAAAGGCGCTGGCGCGGATTGAGCGTATCGAGCGACCGAAAATGGAAGCGGATCGCATGGGCTTGCAGTTTATGAAGACCGACCGAAGCGGGCAGGATGTGCTGAAAGCGACGGGGGTACAGAAAACATTTGGCGGAAAACAATTGTTTGCGGACGCTAGCTTTTTGTTGCGCTACGGGGAGCGAAAAGCGCTGCTTGGACCAAATGGCTGCGGGAAATCTACGTTGATTCGCATGCTACTAGGAGAGGTTGAGCCAGACATAGGTACGCTCAAAATTGGCAGCAGCGTTAAGGTGGGCTACTTGTCACAGCAAGCTTTGGAAGGGGATCAAAATCAGCGGCTGATTGATGTTTTCCGTGAGGTAGCAAGAGTGACAGAGCCGGAAGCACGACATTTACTGGCACGGTTTATGTTTTACGGTGAACAAGTTTTCAAGCGGATCGGGCAGTTGAGCGGCGGAGAGCGAATGCGACTGCGCTTGGCCCAAATGATGCATCAGGAAATCAACCTGCTCATTCTAGACGAACCGACCAACCATCTGGATATTGAAGCGCGAGAAACATTGGAGGAAGCGTTGGCGGATTTTCACGGATCGTTGTTTATCATCTCGCATGATCGCTATTTCCTGCAAAAAATGGCAGATGGTGTGTTTTGGGTGGAAAATAAGCGGCTGGTTCACGATGTGGGTACCTATGAGGAAGCAAGGGAAAAGCAAAAGCAGCGGATCGCAGCTCGTGCTAGTAAGCCGGAGGAACTAGAGCGAAAGCAGCCAGCAGTCAAGCAAGTTCAAGAGACGGCCGTGACGAATGCGACAGCCAAACGTCCGAATCCATACAAGTTGGCAGAGCTTGAACAAAAAATAGCTTTGTTAGAAGAAAGAAAAGGTGAATTGACAGCCTTGCTCCAAAGTGAAGGGGCAGATTATGAGCAGTTAGTGGCTTGGCAACAATCGATCAATCAGGTGCAGCAGGAGATAGACGGAACCTTTTCGGCTTGGATGGTGCTACAGGAACAGTAGGCTGCAATAAAAATAGCACCGCCAGCAAAGTGTTGAATGCTGGCGGTGCTTCATTTTGTATCGCTTACGATTGTGCTTGAGTGCTTGGCTCTGGCAGGCGACGATAGCCGCTGACGAACCAGAGAAGGAGCAATACCATCAAGACTCCTCCGAGGAAGAACGGACCGCTGTGGGAGACCTGGTAAACCGCTCCACCAGCTAATGGACCCAAGATTCGTCCAAGGCTGTCCATCGAGCTGATTGCCCCACTCGTTACGCCTTGTCCTTGCGTCGTCCGTTGGGTGATCATCGCTGTGGCTGTCGCTCTGATCATTCCTTGTCCCGCTCCGAATAACGAGAGGATCAGCGCCAGCACCCAAAAATTACCCGACAACGGAATGGCAAAAAATCCAATGCCGTAAAGAATCATCCCAATGACGAGGACGCTTGCTTCCCCTAGCTGCTTGACCATTCTTCCGATGAGCCCGCCTTGTACCGCGGCAGCGATCAAGCCCATGACGAGAAACATATAGCCGAGGTCTTTGGAGGTAAAACCGTACAAATCACTTATGTACAGGGCAAAAGTCGTTTCCAGTCCGGAAAAAGCAAAGGAGACGGTGAACAAAATACCGTACAGCAAGGACATGGAACCAAACAAAGAGACAAGCGGATTTTGCCGCTGTTCTTTTTGTAGATTCGCCCGCTTTTCTTTCGGCAAGCTCTCCGGCAAGGCAAACAGGATCAGGAAAAACGTAAGCAACGCCACGATACCCGAAGCGTAGAAGGGAACGGCAAAGCCGAATTCACTGAGCAGTCCACCAATTACCGGACCGAAGACAAAGCTTAGTCCAATCCCGGCGCCAATGATTCCCATCCCTTTTGCACGTTCTTCTGAAGGGAAGAGATCCGCCACCATAGCGGTTACGGTTGGCAATGCGGCAGCCGAGACGATTCCACCCAAAATGCGATACAGGAGCATTTCCGTATAACTGTCAGCTAGTCCAAACAGGATAAAGGTGATGGAAAAGCCGAACAGCCCGAATGATATGAGTGGCTTTCGCCCGATTCTGTCTGAAAGTGCTCCCCAAATCGGTGCAAACACCAGCTGCATAATATTGTAGCTGGCAAAAAGCACGCCGATTTGAAACGATGTCGCACCCAATTTTTCCGCGAAAAAGGGAAGAATGGGGATAATGATGCCAAAACCGAGCATGATGAAAAAAGCAATAAAGAACAAGAGGGCAAGGTGCTTCTTATTCACTACGTCTACCTCTTTTCGCACAAAAATCTTTTCAAGCGGATTGTTTGCTTTTTCCACCTTACGTGAAGGAAAAGGTGAAGTCAAGCCAGCAACGTGGGCAGTTCTGGCGAGACGTGCTATAATAGAAAAGAAATAAGAATGGCTACTTATATTGTCAAGTATATATCCATGAGGTGTTTGTTACATGTCTACTGCGATGCTTTACTACCTAGCCTGGCATGAAGATGATTGGCTGGATGAAGTGCTCGATCGTTTTCCTGAGATCAACGCCCTTGTGCCTTCGGTCAAAACGTTTGAGTTGCTGGCTAAACAAAGAGAGTCCGGAGAAGTTGAGCGAGCTGTCCTCGTCCTGAATGCGGCTGTCGAACAGGAGAGATGCAAGGAGTTTTTACGCTTGTGTCAAGAACACCCACAGTTGTCCGTGGACCCTTTGTATATCGTCGGATTGAAACCGGAAGAGGAGGAGGCGTGGCAAGAAGCGTATCCACACGCGAAGATCATCGTCATTACCGGCTTTGCTGTCGAGTTTGATTACGATGCCGTCCTCGCCAGGATGGAAATCGATCTGGAGGGAGCTCATTGAAAATAAACCCGAATGAATTCGATTTGAAGGCGTTTCTGCACCGTTTCGGATTGGTTATTTATACTGGCGATCCTGAAGGGGATTTGCTGTTGATAGAAGATGAAATTCGGGAGCTATATGAGCTGAATGTCATTGACAAGGAAGAGTTCATAGAAGCCATGTCAGCGTTGCGCAGCAAGCGAAAGGTTGAGGGAATAGAATAAAGAGTAAGAACGTGTTTGCCAAGCCGTGTGTATGCGGGAGATGGTAAGCACGTTTTTTTGTGGTCATTAGTTCCTTTTTGGCAAGTACAGTTATTAATGATTTCAGATTTCGACAGGTACGATACAATTAATTTGTGAACTGGTACAATTATTTCGTACGAAATGAACTCAACAGGGAGATAGTAGTAATGACCAACTGGAAGAATATTAAGATCGATGGAGTAAGAGGTATTGACAAATGCGTGGCAGAATTCCGTATTCAGGAAACTGGATTTGGACGAACTCCATCTGGTAAGTTCAAAGTGAAAATATTTGAGGAACAAGATGGACATTTCTATGGTATTACAAATATTGGAGTAAAGAGACTTGATGATGAACCGGCTGTACTTGGTTTGGGAACAGGTAAAAGTATCGAAGAAGCATTAAAAAATACTGTTGACGATTTCTTGCAAGAGATGAATTTTAAAGAACAGTTAACAGATGATGATTTTGAATGGGCTAAACTTGACGATTTTTAATCCTATTTGATTTGTAAAACGCCTAGTTCTTAGAACTAGGCGTTTTCAAGAGATACTCATCAATACTGTTAACGAGACTCAAAGAACTCATCAATTTCTGCTTTTCTCTTAAAATAGACTTCTTTAGCATGTGCTTCACGTTCGATTAAATCTTCGTAGTGGTTTTCATCAAGAACCATCTCTTCATATCCCCAAATGGCAGGTATTTTATGATTTTTTCGATCTCCGAAGTACCAATTTGGTGGAAGGGTATGGTCTGTGATAACAAACAATTCGGATGGATACCAGTTTGGTTTGTTAGATCTTTTGTTGTGGAGTAAGAAACGCAATGAATTTTCACATTGAAACATCCCATATACAGTAAGTTCGTCGCCGATTTCTACAGAAAATTGGGTTTGTTCGCTGTATAAAAATCTATCTCCATAGTAATTTGTAACATCTTTACCTAAGGTATGGATACATTTTACTTTCAATCAACATTCTCCTTAGTTCTGAGAAGTATGTTCTCTGATTTCAATGCATTAATGATACGGGGGCAGAGTTAATCTTTGAATTTGAAGTCTTCATATACTTTTAAGCTTTTGTTGTAGACAAAATGAATCTCTACATCTTTATTAGGTCCATAGTCATCTCTGCCCATCTTCACCCAACCATCCTCTGCAGGCCAGCGTGGGTCTTTCATAACTGTATTGTATTTCTCTGCATTTTTAGGATTATTTCTTGCTTGCTCCATTGCCTTTCTTTCATTGTTAGTATTCGGGGTAGTTCTACCAGTTGAACCAGGGGCGAACATTATGATATCTTTTGCCCTATTAAGAACGATCAGGTTTTTGCCGTCATTATAACGTTTGGTTTTCTTAGCCAAAGCATATTCTCTATATCTTCCGGCACTATTAACGTAGTCCGCTACTGATGAGAAGTCCATGTAGTCCATTTTTCTTTTCCAGGTTCTATACTCCATAACAGCATTCATTGCTGGAAAATCAAAACCCGCGTCATCCCAATAACGTACATAGTCATTGCCTAATAAACCATGGACAGTTTCATAACTGAGCTCCTCAGTCAAATCTGGGTCGTCGTCGCCTCTACCTTTTTTTGCCCTTACATTCACTTCATTCGCTTCAGTTTGTACGGTTATTTCATCATTATTCTCTTCAGTTTGCGACTTTACTTCAACAGTAGTGACTTTGCTGTTCTCTACAACCTCATTAGCTGACACATTTTGTGTTGTGACTACACCAGTCATTAACACTACTGAAGCTATTGCCGCAGTAAACAGGCGTTTAAACATTTTCATTGTGTGAATCTTCCCCTTTAATATGATTGTTTATACTTTCGAAAGAAATATATCACACTGTCATTGTCGGAAATTGTCATAATTTAACTTTTATTAAAATGTTTTTATTTAAAATATAAATAATCTGCATATCTTTCTGAGTTTATAAAATAATATCTCTGAACGATAAGGTATCGTCCATATAACTAACTGCACTTACCAATAAACACTTCAAAAAATTTGTTAAATCTCTAGTGAAGGAAACATCATAAACAAAAACCATTTTATAAACCTAAAAAGGCCCATTCCACTTTGAATGTAAAGAGGGAATGAGCTTTTTTGCGCACTTCGTAAGAAATTCTTCAGAAATCCTTATTCATTTCTTAAGGAATTCTGTCTTCTTTTGAAAGGTTTACCCGTTAGGATAGAGTGCAGAGAGAAAGGAGGCGGCACAGGTGGAGTTTACAGGGTATTACGAGCTATTCTGGGAGATGGTTACAGGCATGCTGGGAAAATTCATTCCTGATGAGATTACGGTCATGACCGTGGGGGCGCAGATTGCCAATACAGGAGCGGACTTTTTTACAGCATTTGCGGTCATATACCCCGTTTTTTTCCTTGTTTCTTACGCGGGGTACTTACTGGGAGCGAAGGCATTTAGCTGGATGGTCCGGAATCTGGGCTTGCGTGCTGATTTCCTGTCGGCATTGCGCGGGTCAATGGGCTGGCTACTTGTTTTTGGTATCTTTCTTCCGATTATTCGTCATATCGTGCCTATTCTCGCCGGTGGCAGCCGAATGCCGTTTCGGCAGTTCCTTCTATTCTTTTTGCCGAGCAGTATCGTTTGGATCTTGCATTACTTTGTCGCAGGCTATTGGTTCTCCGATCAACTGGAAATAATGGTTGCGGGAGTTTATCAATATAGCAAAATTACGTTGACGATCGTTTGTTTCGCAGGGTTTTCGTTCCTCATGATTCGCCAGTTGCAGCGTCTTGGTGGAATGAAAGAACCTCGAACGAATAAGCAACCACCTGTTTCGTAATCGATACGAATTCCTAGAGTATGGCGTCTACTATCCACGAACTTTTCGGATGGCAGGCGCCTTTTTGTTAGGTAGATTTATTTTCTTTAATGTTCTGACGTTTTTAAAAGTTTGTGAAAAAGAAGTTTACATATGGTAATAGTGGGGTAGATTACCAAATGTCGTCGTGTCATGAATTTCCATTTTTTCAATTTGTGTGATTGGAGGCTTTTGCATGAGGAGCATAAAAAATGTGCTGGTAACCATTTTGGCTGCCATCACCATCGGTATTTTTATTCTTCAGCTAGTGTTTGGTTTTCTCCAGTTTGAGCAAATTATCTCGAATGAAGTAGAAGCAAAGCTACAAATGCAGGTAGCCAAAGAGGCGGCTTATCTGAATGGTATGCTGGACAAGACAGGCAAGCTCTCGGAAACACTCACTTATTCTGTCTCTCATGGCTCGAAGGAAACCATCAAGCATCTCGAAGGGACGCTGGTCGATGTCGTAGCGTCTGAGCCGTTGATTGTGGGCGGTGGATTTTGGATGGAGCCATACAGCTTCGACAGCTCGCAAAAGCTGTACGGCAGGTACGCTATCCGCAATAACGACAAAGTAGAGCTCGATCCGGCTTACAGCGACGGTAGCTATGATTATCTTGCGCAGGATTGGTACAAAGCGGGGATGGTTGACAAACCATATGTGTGGACTGAGCCGTATGCCGACCCGATTTCCAAAGTTCCTATGGTTACAGCCATTGCGCCCATTAAAGTGGGAGGCAAGATCAGCGGTACGACGACATTGGATATCGGACTTACGGAGCTTAACAAAAGCATCGAAAATCTGAAGGTTGGCGAAACAGGTTACGGTTTTATCGTTTCCAAATCGGGCATTTACGTTTCCCATCGCGATGCACAAAAGAACTTGCAAGTGAAAATGACTGACGAGTCTGAGACGGGGCTTAAGGACATTGCCCAAAACATTACCGAAGCAACCGCAACGGGGATGATCCAGGCTACCATAGGTGGGCAAAAGCAATACGTCACCTTCGCTCCAATCGGGGAAACGGGCATGACGCTAGCTACTGTCATGCCCGCAGCAGAGATTAATGGGCCGATTACCCAATATCTTTACATCAGTCTGATTATTTTTGGTGTCTCCATCAGCATTTTCCTCGTGTTCTTGTACTGGTTCATTAATCGACAGGTAGCACGTCCACTGCTGCAACTGAAAGCAGGCATCGTTAATTTGGTGGAAAAAAAGGATTTGACCCAGACGATCCCAATCCGGCGAAAGGATGAGATTGGCGACGTAGCGACTGCAGTGAATGCATTCATTGAAGATCTGCACGGAATGATGAAAAATATTAGCGGCTATACCGGTCAAGTAGGAACAGTCTCGGAAACCTCCACAAAGAAGGCTCATGAAGCAAGACTTGCCTTTGGCCAGGTGGCCTCGTCGTTCCAAGAAGTAGCAACCGGCACTGAGAATCAACAGCATAGTGCCGAAGAAAGTGCGCGGGCTATGGAAGAGATGGCGATCGGTATTCAGCGGATTGCCGAAGCCTCCTCCACGATGGCCGAATCATCAAAACATATGGCAAACGAAGCGGTGGCAGGCAACCAATCCGTAGAAAAGGTGTCAGGACAGATGGATTCGATTAATCGATCCGTAAGCCATTCTGCCGATGTCGTTCGTTCGCTGGATAGCCGCTCAGCAGAAATCTCACAGATCGTGGAAGTAATCGCAAGCATCGCATCCCAGACGAACCTGTTGGCACTCAATGCGGCGATAGAAGCTGCTCGTGCAGGTGAACAGGGCAGAGGTTTCGCTGTGGTAGCGGATGAAGTGCGCAAGCTGGCAGAGCAGTCCAACGACTCGGCCAACCAAATTGCCAACCTGATTACCGAAATCCAGCGGGAAACGACGTCAGCGGTACAAGCTATGGATGAAGGAACACGCGAGGTTGAAACGGGAATCCAGATCGCCCATGAAACAGGGGAAGCATTCCGCCGAATCATGGATTCTACCCAGGATGTAGCGGATCAGATTCAGGAAATTTCCTCGGTTGCAGAGCAAATGTCAGCAGCTACGGAACAGGTGACCGCATCCATTTTGCAGTTGTCTTCCATTGCAAAGGAATCTGCCGCAAGTGCATCGAATGTGGCTGCTTCAGCGGAAGAACAGCGCATCTCGATGAACCAGCTCTCTACATCCGCGGAGCAATTAAACCAGATGGCAAAGGAATTACAACAAATGATCAACCGTTTCACAATCTAACCGCTGTTTGCAAAAAAATGCAAAATGATGAGCTGCTGCTATCATACGATGGGAGCAGTTCGTTTATTGACAGAAAAATACAAGTCAGAATATAATGAATACGAAATAAAGCAAACAAAAGCAATGTTTTGCAAACAAAAATCCGAGGTTGGTGGAACAGAATGCAAAACCATAAGTACGACGTTGTGGTGATTGGTGGTGGAGTAGTCGGTACAGCCATATTACGCGCCCTTTCGTTTTATCAACTGAAACTGCTTTTAATCGAGAAGCAGCCTGACGTTTGTGAAGGGACAAGCAAGGCGAACAGTGGGATTGTTCATACCGGGTTTGATGCAAAGCCAGGCACGGTTGAGGCAGAGTGCCTTCGCCGCTCCCGCAGCTTATGGCCGATATTGGTTGAGAATCTGAGAATCCCCTTCATTCCTTGTGGTGCCGTAATGGTGGCGACAAACGAAGAAGAAAAGCAGATAATCGAAACCACCTATGTTCCCAATGCAAAGGCGAATGACGTAGATGTTCACTGGATGTCTGCTGAGGAGATTCTCGAGATGAATCCCGCTGTGACAGCCAAGGTAACAGGCGGATTGGCAGTGCCAGGTGAAGCAATCTGCGATCCATTCTGGGCCACCAGAGCCTTCGGAGAGATAGCAGTGCTAAACGGTGCGGAGGTTGTTCTTGGGCAAGGCGTCTCCGACATCGAGACAGTACCGGATGGAGAGGACTTGCGCCTTACGCTGGAAAATGGTGAAACGGTCACGACCCGATATGCAGTGAATGCTGCCGGATTATGGTCCGATGAAATTGCCCGGATGGTGGGAGATGAGAGCTTCTCGATTTCACCACGTAAAGGCCAGTTTATCCTGACCGAAGAGGCGATATCCATCTCCTCGATCATCCTGCCTGTTCCTACGAAAACCTCCAAGGGCGTGTTGGTTTCACCAGTCGTGTTCGGCGGTTTTCTACTTGGGCCAACGGCGGAGGATCAAGAGGACAAATGGGATCGATCCACCTCTCAGGCCGGCATGGAATCGGTACTGGCAGGCTGTGAGAAGCTGGTTCCCGACTCTCGGCAGTTTACTACGATTCGTCAGTTTGCCGGAGTCAGGGCAGTTTGCAGCGAAGGAGATTTTGTCATCCGTCCATCCGCTGTACAGCCACGCATGATTCATGCCGCCGGGATTCGTTCCACTGGACTCTCTGCTTCGCCTGGCATAGCAGAGCTGGTAGCGGCAACTCTCCAGAAAGCCGGGCTTGAGCTGCAAACAAACGAACAGGCACAGCATGCCCTGCCGGATCTATTTTCAGAAGAGCAGGAAACAGGAGAAATCATTTGTCTGTGCCGCTCCATTACCCGGAGTGAGATCGTCAATTCCTTAAAGCGTCCACTCACCCCACAGACCATTGATGGAGTGAAGCGGCGGACGGGCGCCACCTTAGGAGAATGCCAAGGAAACTGCTGTATTCCCAAAATCATCGATGTTATGGCCGAGACCTATCCTGAACACACCGGGAAGCAGCCTTTAAAAGGAGTAAGAAACTCCTATCTAGCTGTAGCACAAGGAGAGAAGCAGGCATGATGTATGAATTGGTGATCATTGGAGCAGGAATCTCGGGATTGACAGCAGCCCTTTCAGCGTGGGAAAGAGGAGTCAGCTCTGTTCTGATGATCGATTACCAGAAGAGAAGAGGTGGCTTCACCTTACCGTATTGGAGCTCTGATGAGTTTGCTCCAGAACGGGAACTGCTGGAAAAAGCCGCGTCCCTTCGCTACGAGATTCACGAACAATCAACTGTCGTCGGTTTTTTCCCAGGGGCAAACGGTCAACTGCACCAGTTGTACGTCCAATCGCCGATGGGCACCTATTCTATTGAGGCAAAAAAGGTACTGATCGCCTCAGGCTCGCTGGAAAAACCGCGTGAGGCGCACAAAATTCCGGGGACACGTCCAGCAGGAGTCATGACGCCGATGATGGCGATGCAGTTGATCGAGCGAGGATATCAGCCGGGCCGCAAGATTGTGTTGATCGAGAATGGCAGAATCTCTCGCAGTACAGCGGTCCTTCTGGAAAAAGAGACGAGCAATCTAGTCAAATATGCTGAATCAGATTGGGAGCTTACCTCTATCAAGGGATTGTCCCGTGTAGAAGGAGTACAGCTGCGAAATCGGATGACGGATGAGATAGACGAAGTGGCGTGCGATACGCTCATTTTTGCAAAGGGTCGGGTGCCCTGCACGTTTTTCTTGAAAGGAGCGCCAATCGAGCGTGATCAACACGATGCCATTATCGTAGATGCCACAGGGAAAACGAATTTGCCAGATGTTTATGCAGCAGGGAGCTGTACCTGCCTTGGTGACGATGATCACACCAATTCGATGGAATTGGCGAAAGAAACAGCCAAGCACCTCTTTTAAAGCGATCATCAGAAGGGAGAGTTCATGATGAAGCTATCCGACTCGTTTACCATTCAGGCAAGCAAAGCGGATGTATGGTCCGTCTTTATGGATGTTGAAAAGCTGTCAGGCTGCGTACCAGGCTGCAAAGAAGTAAAAATGAGCAGCCCCACCCGTTATGAAGCGAACATGGAAGTGAAAATACAGTTTATGACGATTCAATTCCGCGTCACGGGGGAATTAAAAGAAGCGGTAGATGGAGAAGCCCTGCAAGTGGAGATGACTGGACAACCGGTAGCGTTGGCAGGATTGTTCCGCAATCAATTGCACCTTCAGCTAAAAGAGGAACAGCCGGGAACCACACGGGTGCAATATGAGATGGATTTGCAAATGACAGGACGACTGGCATCATTAGGAGATATACTAATGAAAGGGACTGTGAAGAAAAAGGCAGAAGAATTTGCGACGAACGTCCAGACCCTGTTCCAGTCTAGTCAGGAGATTTACAATTAAGAGAAGATGGTGATCATCCATGCTACAAGAAGAAAGACAGCAGCTGATCCTGCAAATGCTACAAGAAAATCAATCCGTTCGTATTGCGGAGCTATGCAGCCGATTAATGGTGACGCGCGAAACAATCAGGCGTGATTTGTATGAAATGGAGCAGCAGGGACTACTCAAAAAGGTGCATGGTGGCGCTATTCTGAATAAAACCAACGTGGAACCTCCTTATGCCAAGCGTAGTGGATTAAACTTGGCGGAGAAGGAGGCGATTGCGGTCGCCGCAGCCTCCTTGGTGGAGGACGGCGACGCGATCTATATTGATTTGGGCACGACGACACAATTGTTCGCCAAACACCTTTACCATAAAAAAGGAATTACGGTGATAACCAATGCGCTACTGGTGGCATTGGAACTATCTCATCACCCGGATGCGAAGGTGATCATGAGTGGGGGTGAATTGCGCGCAGGGGATCTGGCCATGTCCGGTCCGATCGCCAGGAAAAGCCTCGAGGGTTTGTTTGTAGACAAAGCGTTTATTGGTGTGGGGGGATTGGCAGCAGAAACTGGTTTTACGGATTACCATGTGGGCGAGTCAGACATCAGGCAGCTGATGCTTACAAACGCCAAAGAAACATATGCACTGATTGATCATTCCAAAATAAATGTAACCGCTTTTATGAGGGTGGCAGAGCTATCCGACATCGACGTAGTCATTACAGATGAGGAACTACCCCAATCTCTTGCTGGGCGACTCGCTCAGGAAGGATTGCAAGTCATCGTTGCTAAGACATCCGTGTAAAGCAAATGGTGAGGGAGGCAATCAATGGTGAAACAATCGGTACAAGCAAATGATTCGCAAGATATGCAAACGTATCATTATAAGCAAGAATTGAGACGGACATTAAAACTGTTCAGTTCGTTTGCCGTCGCGTTTTCTTTCATTTCCATTACCACAGGCATTTTTAGTAATTATGGATTTGTGCTTAGTAAGGCAGGGCCGGCTGGTATCTGGACCTGGCCGATTGTAACCATTGGGCATTTGTTAGTTGCCATTATTTTTGCAGAGCTGGCTGGACGCATTCCATTGAGCGGTTATTCCTATCAATGGGTGACACGTCTTGCCAACCCGGGGCTTGGTTGGTTTGCTGGCTGGATTGCCTTTTGCTTTCTCGTTATCGTGGTTCCAACTGTTGACTATGCGCTGGCGCCCATCATTGCCGAGATGTTTGGCTGGGATACAGGCTCCAAAACGCTGATCTGGATCGTAATTGGTACACTGGTCGTACAAGCTTTATTAAACATTTATGGAGTGAAGCTGGCTACTCGTATTAATGATATCGCCGTATACACTGAAGTGATCGGTATGGTCGGGATCGTTGTGGTGCTGGGGGCAGTGGTGATGTACAACGGGGCAAATTGGAGCATGCTGACCGATATGGGTACCGCTGCGACTCAATCGGACAGTTCATACCTAGGCGCTTTTATCATGGCTGCGCTGATGGGTTCCTTTACATTGGTAGGTTTCGAGGCTGCTGCGAATCTCTCTGAGGAGACGATCAATGCAAAGAAAACGGTTCCTCGTGCCATGATTTTATCCGTATTACTAAGTGGTATGATCGGTTTCTTGCTGTTGATCGTCATTTCAGTTGCCATCACGGATCTGCCGGCTGTGCTCGGTGTAGCGAATCCGATTCCGTACATTTTGCAAACAAGTCTTGGTTCTGCTGTATCCAGCTTCTTTTTGGTGCTTTGCCTCATCTCCATCTTCGCGTGCGGCTTGATCATCATGGCTTCCGCTTCCCGACTCATCTATGCGTTGTCACGCGACAATGTATTCTTCGCTTCCTCCATCTTCAAGAAGGTATCACCCCAGACTTCCGTACCAACAAACGCAGTTTTACTCGTTTTAGTGCTAGGCATTCTCGCTGTGTTATTCGCAGATTCCCTAACCCTTCTGGTAGGGGCCACCTCGGTTCTACCTGCCCTTCTCTATCTGACAACGATTGCTGCTTATGCCTGGAAACGCAAGGAACTGCCCAAATCGAAGTACTTTGACCTGGGCAAGTGGCGCACACCGCTCACTTTCCTTGCTATCGCTTGGTTGATCTTTGAAATTGGCATCTTGACCATTCCGAAAAATTTCCATAGCGTAGCGATCGTCGCAGCTACCTTGCTGGCTGTTGGCGTCATTTTGTATCATCTGCTGTTCCGCAAAGGGATTATGGAGGGCCGTATTGGTATTAAAGACAGAACATTCCGATTTGATGAAGAGAAAGAAGATCATTCAGCCTAGAATAATGAAAAAGGAGTCTGCTGTATGGAGAAGTATTTGCTGTCGATCGATCAGGGAACAACTGGGACCAAGGTGCTACTGGTAAATCACCTTGGAAGGGTTGCTGCTGAAAGCTATCAGAAGCACACGCAATATTATCCACAATCCGGATGGGTGGAGCATAACCCGGAGGAGATATGGGAAAAGGTCTTGATGGGTGTCGCTGACGTGCTGCTCAAGGGACGTATCGAACCTGAGCAGGTGGAAGCGGTAGGCTTAGCTAATCAGGGAGAAACGGTCGTCTTCTGGGATTCGGTCAGCGGAGAGCCGCTTTATCCGGCTGTCGTCTGGTCGTGCCGCCGCTCCGATCAAATCGCCGAGCGTTGGAAGGCGGATGGTGTGTGGGCACAGAAGGTAGCCGAGAAAACCGGACTTTTGATTGACCCGTATTTTTCTGCGACTAAGATGAGATGGATGATGGAGGAAGTGCCTCTGGTGCAAGAAAAGATCCGACAGCGGCAGGCTTATTGCAGCACGCTTGACTCTTGGCTGATCTGGCAGATGACAGGAGGTGCCTCGTATGTAACCGATGCTTCCACCGCTGCCCGAACGCTGTTGTTTGCTCATCGGCAGGGGAATTGGGATGAGGAAATATTGCGGTATTTGGAGATAGAGGAAGACTGGTTACCGCAGGTTCGTCCAACAGTTGGCTTGTTTGGCCGTACAGATCCGGTTACATTTTGCGGCATTCAAGCACCGATTCTCGTCAGCCAGGTGGATCAACCAGCCGCCCTTTACGGTCATCTCTGCATAGAGCCGGGTATGTCCAAATGCACGTATGGCACGGGCTGCTTCGCTTATATGAACGTGGGAAACGAACCGCCTGCTACGAAAGAGAGCGGACTCTTGACGACGCTTGTCTGGAAACGCGGGGCCAAGCATACTTATGCGCTGGATGGAGCGATTTATGCGGCGGGGTCTGCTGTCGAATGGGGCAAGGAGCAGCTTGGGCTGTATCAGGATATAGACGAGCTGCAACGATGGTCGGAGCAGTGGTATGAAGAGCTGCACAAAGGAGAAGCCCCAACCAATCTTTTATTTATCCCGGCATTGAATGGGATCGGCACGCCATACTGGAACTCGGAGGCGAGAGGGGTGTTTCTCGGACTCTCCCAGCATACTGACCGACCGCTGATGGCAAAAGCGATGCTGGAAGGGATCGCTCACCGTGTAGCGGATGTGTTTGTCACAATGGAACAGGCAGTCGCACAAAAGATTTCGGTTTTGCGTGTAGATGGCGGCTTGACGGACAATCCGTATTTGATGCAGTTTCAGGCAGACCTGCTGGGTGTTCCGATTGAGGTGCCCCAGATCAATGAAACAACAGCGATGGGGATTGCGTTTCTACTCGGGGAAGAGTGCGGCTGGTGGTCGGTGAACGATTTAGAAGCGCGAATGAAGGTAGGGCGTCGCTATGAGCCGCAGATGGACGAAGCGGTGAGGGAAAGACTGCGTGCTCGTTGGAACAAGGCGATTCACCTTCTGTTACAAGTAAGCGAAGGATAATGTGAAAAAGCAACCAAACTGCCAATGCGAGCACAATGCTTTTGGCGGATTGGTTGCTTTTTATTACTTCTTCAAGTCGAATGCAGGCTCCCAGCCAAAGCTGTCAAACCACTGCTTTCGTCTAAAGTTCGAGAGAGCTTGTCTCACATAAGGAATGACGTTCGGGGGTAATTTATCCATGTCCACCCATACGAGCTCATCGCATTTATTCGGCTCGGCATTGATAATTTCTCCGCGCCATTTTGTGGCAGCGACAAAAAAATCGATGCGCTCATCATTGGAGCGACGATGCATGACGCCTACCATCTCCAAGCTCGCTGGATCGATGTCAATTCCGCATTCTTCTTTTGCCTCGCGGATCGCGGCTGTCTTCACTTCTTCATTCCCATCCAGATGTCCAGCGGGAACACTATAATTGCCGTCTTCGTAGCCGGTATTGTAGCGGCGTAATAACAGGACTTGCGCACCCTTCACTAGGAAAAGGTGAACGGCTACCTGCATCGCGAAGCGCTCTATCTGCATGCGAATTCTCCTCTATTAATGATATTCTTCCGGGCGATGATTCTCGGCAGCCTGTCTACGGCGTTCCAGTCTGTTTTTTTTCAATATAGGTGAGCTGGTCAAGCCCATAAGCAGCATAATAATTCCAGCAGCACCCAGGACGATTCCGATTATAAGATAAAGCCAATTCATTGAAAAAGACCTCCTTCATTCATGCAAAGCGAACATGATTCTAAATGGGAACTATGCTATAATGGCACAGTGTGTTTTTACCCGATACTCGGTAGTTATTTCTAGAAAACGCAGGGAGGATTTTGCGAGATGACTCAGCATACGTCTGTTGATCAGCTATCCATTAATACCATCCGCACGTTGGCGATTGATGCCATCGAGAAGGCGAATTCCGGTCACCCGGGAATGCCGATGGGGGCAGCCCCTATGGCACATGTACTGTGGAGCCGCTTTATGAAAGTAAATCCGAGCAATCCAAAATGGATTGACCGTGACCGTTTTGTCCTCTCAGCAGGACATGGCTCTATGCTATTATACTCGATGTTGCATCTGATGAAATACGATGTTTCACTGGAAGACCTACATAACTTCCGTCAATGGGGCAGCAAAACGCCTGGTCACCCTGAGTTTGGACACACAGCGGGTGTTGACGCGACAACGGGTCCTCTGGGACAAGGGATCGCGATGGCTGTCGGTATGGCGATGGCTGAAAAGCACATGGCAGCTGTTTACAACCGCGACAATTTTGACATCGTTGACCATTACACATACGTAATCTGCGGCGATGGTGACCTGATGGAGGGTGTATCCAGCGAGGCTTCTTCTCTGGCTGCTCACTTGAAACTGGGCAAAATGATCGTGCTCTACGATTCGAACGATATCTCTCTGGATGGGGAGCTTTCCCGTTCCTTCTCTGAAAATGTAGCGGATCGCTACCAAGCGTATGGTTGGCAATACATTCGCGTAGAAGACGGCAATGATCTGGCTGCTATTGACGCGGCTATCGCAGAAGCGAAAAAAGATTTGGATCGTCCTACCTTGATCGAAGTAAAAACCGTCATTGGATACGGAAGCCCGAACAAAGGCGGCTCCAGCTCTTCTCACGGCGCTCCGCTTGGAAAAGACGAAGTGAAGCTGACAAAAGCAAACTACGAGTGGCACCATGAAAGTGAGTTCCACGTACCACAAGAAGTGACTGACTTCTTTGCAGGCTTGGCTGATGCTGGAGAAAAAGCAGAAGCTGCTTGGCGCGACCAGTTTGCTGCTTATGCAAAAGCGTATCCGGAACTGGCGCTGCAATTTACGACTGCACAAGAAGGTCATCTGCCTGCTGGTTGGGACAACCATATGCCGACGTACGAAGTTGGCGCGAAGCTGGCGACACGCGTTGCTTCCGGTAATGCGATCAATGCATTGGCAAACAGCGTTCCGTTCTTCCTGGGCGGATCTGCTGACTTGGCACATTCCAACAACACGGTGATTAAAGAAGCGGGCAACTTCCTGCCAGGCTCTTACGATGGCCGCAACATTTGGTTTGGTGTTCGTGAATTCGCAATGGGTGCAGCCCTCAACGGTATGGCTCTCCACGGTGGTGTAAAAGTATACGGCGGTACGTTCTTCGTATTCTCCGACTACGTGCGTCCGGCGATTCGCCTCTCTGCACTGATGAAGCAGCCAGTTGTGTACGTATTTACACATGACTCGATCGCAGTTGGTGAAGACGGACCGACGCATGAGCCGATTGAGCAGCTCGCTTCCTTGCGTGCGATGCCAGGCTTGACCATTCTTCGTCCGTCTGATGCAGTAGAAACGAACGAGGCTTGGAAATATGCTGTATCCCGCACAGATGAGCCAGTTGTACTGGTGCTGACTCGTCAAAACCTGCCAGTCCTGCCTGAGACCGTTGAGAAAGCGTCAGAAGGCGTGAGCAAAGGTGCGTATGTTCTCGCAGACGCGCCAAGCGGCAACCCGCAGCTCATCCTGTTAGCAACTGGTTCTGAGGTATCCCTCGTGATGCAGGCGCGTGAGCAACTCCTCGCGAAAGGTATTGAAACACGCGTTGTTTCCATGCCGAGCTGGAACCTGTTCGAGCGTCAACCGAAAGAGTATCGCGACGCTGTAATTCCACCGGCTGTAAAAGCACGCGTGGCGGTAGAAATGGGCTCTCCAATGGGTTGGGAGCGTTACGCTGGCGATAGCGGTACAGTCATCGCAATCGATCAGTTTGGCGCATCTGCACCAGGTGAGCGCATCATGAAGGAATACGGCTTCACAGTAGAAAACGTTGTGGCTGAAGCAGAAAAACTGCTGAAATAATCGTTAACCTTTAGGAAAAAGCCTATCTTCTGTTTCAGGAGATAGGCTTTTCCAGTGACAAACGGAATTTTGTATGGAATGATAGACTACAACCCAAAACAGAAACTTTTTTGAAACGGGACCGTCTATATAAGATGTGGGGGAGAGAGAGAAGACCAGGAGGTAAATAATGGCAGCAAAGGCCAAGAAGAAAGTCAGGAAGAAAAAGAACAACTTGCTGATGATTGCCGTATCGTTTGCAATATTCCTTTTCCTTAGTGTAATTGGGGGCTACTTCGCCCTGTTGTATGCGGGAGATCGGATGATTGAGCAAAACGTACAAAAGCTACAGGACTTAAAAGCAGAACCAACTGTCATTTACGACAAAAACGGGAAAGAAATGACGAGTCTGATTCGTCAGAAGAACCGTATATACAAACCGATTAATGAAATGCCAAAGACTCTGATCAATGCTTTCCTCGCCGTAGAGGATAAGCGCTTTTATGAACACAAAGGCGTCGATATGGTCCGGATCGGTGGCGCCATCGTCAATGACATCAAAAAAGGATCGTTAGCTGAAGGGGGAAGTACCATTACCCAACAGCTGGCAAGAAACGTCTTTCTCACCCTAGACCAAACGTTCTGGCGTAAAACAAAAGAAATGAGTATCGCGATTGGCTTGGAGCGCAAATATTCGAAGGATCAAATTTTAGAGATGTACTTGAACCGCGTTTATTTGGGCGAAGGGGAATTTGGGGTAGAGGATGCTGCCCAGTATTACTTCGGCAAGTCGGTAAGCGATGAAAAGTTTACTGTTGCGGAAGCAGCGATGCTGGCGGCCATTCCAAAAGCACCGACCACTTATTCACCTTTTAACAATCCGGAAAAAGCGAAACTGCGTCGAGACACCGTTATTCGTCTGATGTATGAGCAAGGAATCATTACCGATGAGCAAAAAGAGGCAGCGCAAGCAGAGGCGTTGCCGACCGAACCGCATGAAGTGGCGGGTGCGAGCTTGAAAAAAGGCTATCGCGCGTTTTTTGACCATATGGTGGAAGAATCCGAAGCTACGTTTGGCGTGACAGAAGAAGAACTGTACCGCGGAGGCTGGAACATTTACACGACCTTCGATCCGAAAGTACAGGATGCCATGGTAGCGGAATATGCCAACGCCAAAAACTTCCCGAAAGACGGCGCCAAGCGCGGTGTAGAATCATCGATGATTGTCATCGACGCGAAAACGGGCGGAATTGCCGGGATGGTGGGCGGACGCAACTATGCGGCAAAAGGCTTTAACTATGCGACAGACATGAAGCGTCAACCGGGCTCCAGCTTTAAGCCGATCGCGGTGTTCGCTCCAGCAGTCAATAAAGATATCAACAAATGGAACGCGAACTCGCAACTGAGCAACAAAAGGCAGAGCTTCAATGGCTACGAGCCGCGCAACTACAATAACCGATACACGGAAACGGTGAGCATGAACCGGGCGATGATCGACTCTGCGAATATCCCGCCGGTTTGGTTATTAAATGAGATTGGTGTACCAGCAAGTTTGGAATACCTCAAGAAAGTCGGCATTGAGCTGACTCCGAACGATCGAAACCTGGCAATTGCCCTCGGGGGCTTGAGTGTAGGTACATCCCCGCTGGAAATGGCTCAGGCATATACACCTTTTGTGAATGCAGGGGTAGTGTCCGAGGCGCACTCGATCGCCAAGGTTGAGAACAAGGATGAGGGTGTCGTCCGTGAATACCAGCCAAAACAATCTGAGGCACTGAAGCCTGAAGCAGCGTGGGAGATTCACACTATGCTGGAGAAAGCGGTTCAGGAAGGGACAGGGAAGGCAGCGCGTATCTCTGGCCGCCATGTTGCAGGTAAAACCGGTACGACCCAATCGATAGCAGGCGACAGCAAAGCAAACAAGGATGCTTGGTTCGTCGGATATACACCGGAATACGTCGGTGCAGTCTGGATGGGCTTCGATCCGGAGGACAAACAGCATTTGATGCACCAAGGAAGTAGCATGACGGCGCAAATGTTCTCCAAAGTGTTGGGAACAGCCTTAAAAGGTGTGCCGTCATCGGACTTCGTTCGACCAGAAGGCATCGTACAACATAAACAAGAGGAAGTTGAACCGGAAATCCAATTGGCTGCAGACATGACATTGGATAATAACCAATTGAAGGTAGTGCTTAGCTGGATTGGCGGAACTGAAGGTGGTACGTACGATTTGTACCGCATTAGTGAAAACGGCGAAAGACAACTCATCTCTGCGGGTATGAAGGAAACCTCGTTCGTAGATGTGCTGGATAGTCCAAGACAATATCGTTATCAAGTTGTTCCGAGAAATGCGCAAGGTGAGGAAGGGACACCATCAAAAGAAGTCCCGATCGACTCCAAGAAGCTGGAGAATCTGATTAATCAAGATCCAGGTCATAATGAGGAAGGTAACGATCAGGGACAAAATCCGGGTGGTACGGAAAATGGCAATGGTGAAATTCCACCTGACCAAGGTACCGGAGGAACTGGTGAGCATACAAATAATGGAGATGGTGGGCAATCGCCAAATCCGGGAACAGGTGAGGTTCCACCGGATATCGTGAATCCAGAACCTAGTCAGACAAATGGTTCCTCCAACGGAATCCAATTACCGCCACCTCCACAAGAGGAGGGGCAGAACCAGTTCCCAGATGCATCAAACGGCTAAAGATTAGCCCAGCAAGAACGATTCAAAACCGATTCGACTATTTGCACAGGTTCTTTCGCGTGGTACAATACCAATAAATCGGGAGACAGGGGGGACAGTCCATGTCTGGCTACGCACAAAGAGATCTACCCACATTTTTCAAGGAACAGTTACGCCAAACCAAGGTGAATTTTGAGCGAGCTCTTGACTGTAAACACACCGATTTCGATGATCTCTACCCATACATGAACGAACAGCCACAGTTCTTCTGGTACAAACGTTACGTGGCTTGGTCAGAATTGCTGACCGTCGTACGTCTAGCTGAACAATTGGGTATTGAGTGGACAGAGGATTTCAGTGAGCAGCAGGTAGAATTCATTCAAGGCAAAGTTCTGCAAGGAAAAGTGCTCGATTATTGGAACCCAGAAGAAGAGCAAGAAGAATCGATGAGAGAATTGGAAGAAGAAAAATAGATGTGAAAGTAAAACATGGCGCGTTCCCACTTCCGGGAACGCGCTTTTTTGCGTGTACGAAGCAAAGTTCGCTTTTCATAGTAACGGTGTCTAATATCTTATACATGTTTATGAATATTTGTAAAAAAATGTATACATTCTTACTCTTCTTTTCTGTTATATGTATTGGCACCATAATTGCAATTTTATCAGCATGTATGTTATTGCGTTCCAAATGGAGAGAAGGTGAGTCTGCACAAAACAAAATACGGTTTCCTCGCAACAAACAAAAATGCGGTTACCATTCAAAGGAGGTTTGCTCATTCATGAAGAAAAAGCGTTCCACGGTACACACTAGCCGCATGATGGCTGGTGTCCTTCTCTCGACATCATTTCTATTGGGGATGGTTGGTAGTCCTGTCCAAGCCTTGGCAGTCAACGATTATGCAAGTACGATCGGTAGGGATGGGAGTCAAAACGTTCCGCCTTCTGGAAAATATGTGGAGAGAAAGCTGGACCCGATCACCTCGTTTCAGCATCAATCCAGTGACGAAGCAGGAGAATATCCGCATCCAGTGGAGCCGACCTGGAATGTAGAGGAGCAAGAGCCTTCTAAGGAACAGCAACGGAGCATGAAGGCAAATGTCGAAAAGTACGCGATGTCCGATTTGAACAAGCTCAGCTACGACGAATTGGTCAATGTACTGGTGACGATCAACTGGGAGCAGATTCCTGAATTATTTGATTTTACCCCCGATTCGTATGCCTTTTACAACGATCGTCAGCGTGTTCAAGCCATTATTGACGCATTGCAAGTCAGAGGCACACAATACTCCAGCAGCGATTCCAAAGGAATTGACACCTTGGTTGAGGTGCTTCGCTCTGGATATTACCTCGGCTACTACCATCAGGAATTATCCTATCTCAATCAGAGAAGCGAGCATCAAAAAGTGTTCCCTGCTTTGCAAGCCATTGCAGACAATCCAAATTTTAAATTAGGGACAGATGCTCAAAATGAGGTAGTAGGTGCATTTGGTGGACTTATCGGAAATACTTTTGTAAGCGCTTCCCTCGTAGAGAAAGCTGCACCGATCATCCGTCAATACGAAGAACAAATGGATACTTTCATTACGCAGCGGAGTGCGGGTGATGCTGTTTTCCGTATCATGAGCCAGTTTAGCTATATTCTGATGTGGAGAGTGGATGAACCAACCAAGCAACAGGAGTTTTACGGCAAAATAGATACGTATCTGAACGAGTTGGGAAATCTCGCCTTGCATGGCGATACAGATGAAGCAAAAGAATGGGTCCTCGACAATGGTTTTTATCACAGTGCTTATTTGGGAGAATACCATTCCAATCCGAATAAGGGTAACGAGGTCCTCACAGAAGCGTTAGTGCTTTATCCGTATGTGGGACTACAGTATATGCAGGTAGCGAAGCTGATCCAGACGGTCTATGGCGGAAAAGATGCGCAGGGAAGGGACATCCAGTTTAACAAGATTCGTGAGGATGCCATCGAAAAATATCTGCCCAAAGAATATGCGTTTGATGACGGAAGCATCGTCATGAAAACAGGTGGAGATGTCACAGAAGAAAAAGTGAAACGGTTATATTGGGCGGCAAAAGAGGTAAAAGCTCAGTTTCATCGGATGGCAGGACGAGATGAACCGATGGAAGAAGGGAACCCCGACGATATTTTGACCATCGTCCTTTACAATAGTCCTTCAGAGTACAAGATGAACAACCCCCTGTATGGCTATGAAACAGACAACGGGGGTATGTATATCGAGGGGAAAGGAACTTTCTTCACCTACGAACGAACACCGCAGCAGAGTACGTACACACTAGAAGAATTGTTCCGTCATGAGTTCACGCACTATTTGCAAGGGCGCTATGCTATACCTGGTTTGTGGAATGAAGGCCCGATTTACAGAGACGAGAGACTGTCGTGGTTTGAAGAAGGAGGGGCGGAACTCTTTGCAGGCTCCACGCGAACAACAGGTATTCTGCCTCGAAAATCAATGGTCAACAATCTGATTCGCTTTGGACAAAAAAATTGGTACACGGCGTCTCAAACCTTGCACGCACGCTACGGCTCGTGGGACTTTTATACGTATTCATACGCCTTGCAGTATCACATGATGAAAGAGGACTGGAACAAGCTCGATGATATCATGGATTACATAGAGGCCAATAACGTTGACGGTTATGACCAGTTAATCCGTACGCTCAGCAATGATTCAGAGCTAAATCGGGATTACCACCGTACCATGGAATCGTTGGTAGACAGCTATCCTGATCTGACCGTGCCGCTGGTGTCGGATGATTATCTGGTAACGCCGGCCCCTAAAGCAAGTGCGGAAATCTTCCAGGAAATTGAAGATGTCACCGGATTGCAAAATGTGTCTACCAAAAGGCACGATTCAGAGTTCTTCCAAACCTTTACGTTAACAGGGACGTACACGGGTACGCAGGCAGAAGGGGAGAAGAAAGACTGGGAAACGATGAGTCGCATCACAGACGAGTTTCTAACCACACTTACTTCCCATCCATGGAACGGCTACAAAACCGTAACCGCCTACTTTACCAACTACAGAGTAAATGCGTCCAATCAGTTTGAATATGAAGTCACCTTCCACGGGGTACTTCCAGAACAAGGAGATGGGGAGAATCAGCCGCCTGTTATTGTCATGAACGGTCCGTCAAAAGCAGCCGTAAACGAGGAGGTTGCATTCAGCAGTAACGGAAGCTCCGATCCGGATGGTAGCATCGTATCCTATCTGTGGGAATTTGGAGATGGCACAAGCAGCAGTGATGCCAATCCTACGCATGTCTACGAAAATCAGGGAGAATATACCGTGAAACTGCGCGTAACGGATGACAAAGGAGCGGTTACTGCGAAATCGATGAGCATCACGATCGAGGAGCAGGGTGGAGAAATTGGAGAAAAGGAACAAGAACCAAACAACAGCTTTTCAGAGGCAAATGTGTTGAAAAGCAATGTGGAATTGAGTGGTCAAACAAGCAAACAAGACGACAAGGACATTTTTGCTTTGAAAGTATTGGGCAACGGAACAGTGAAAATCAACGTATCGAGTGAGCATGATTCTGGTTTGAACTGGGTCGTTCACCACGAGGATGATCTGAATCAATATGTCGCTTACCCCAATACCTCAGGAAAAAAGCTCTCGGGTGAGTTTGAAGCATTTCCGGGTACCTATTATTTGTCCGTGTACAACTTTAACGGTGAAACCATTCCATACAAAGTAACCGCTGAATTGCCAGAAGAAGAATCAGAACCATCCGAAACGGAGCCGAACAATTCATTCGATGAGGCTAATGTGCTACGATTGGGCGAAGAGATAAGTGGTCAAACCGATCGTACAGATGACAAGGACACGTACCTCATTCAGGTTAAAGAGGAAGGGATCGTTCAAGTTACGGTAAGTAGCGAGAAGGACGAAGGCTTAAACTGGGTGGTATTCCATGAAGATGATCTCGATACGTATCTGGCCTACCCCGAAAACGCAGGTAAGAAATTGACTGGAGAATTTGAGGCAAAACCAGGGAAATATTACTTGTTAGTCTACAACACGAACAACACGACGATTCCGTACAGAGTTATCGTAAACGCAGAGTAATCCCCCAATCAAACGAAAAAAGCCCCTTCTCCCCCTTTTTTAAATGGGATAGAAGGGCTTTTTTCGTTTGATAAACGTCTGGTAAAAATCAGCGCGTAACGGGATAGCGTTCCGTACGTCTTTTCTTTACGTAGCCTAAAGAATTAATGGAGCCAATTGTAAATGACTTGTGGTGTCTCTTCCTCAGGGCCAGCCGGGAGAACGAATGGAACAGGGTTGCTCCAAGGCTGGGCAGAGGACGGGGCATTGGAGATCATGAATTCTGTCCCTAATGAAACAAAGCTGTACAGCTCCTCGACAGCGGCATTGTACAAGCGAACACATCCGAGCGAAACAGATGAGCCGATGCTCTCGGGATGGTTTGTCCCGTGGATGGCATACCCGTTCTCCTGAAAGACCATGCCCCTCGTTCCATAAATATTGTCATGTCCGCGGGGCTGATTGATTTTTTGTTGAATGGTATAGTAGCCTTCGGGTGTAGAACCGTTTTTGCCTATGGCTACGGGATAGCTGCGTACCAGATGGGAACCGCTGATGAGCTTCATCGTATGTGTCGAGGTAGTCAAGTGAAGCTGTAACGGTTCGAAAGGCGCCACTGGCTCCGGATAGCCGGGAAGCGGCAGCACATTGCGCAAGCTGTCCCATGCGGACTCTGGCAAGAAAGCTTTGGGATGATACGGATAGCTTTTGAGTAAAAGTCTCTTTGGTGGTACTGGAATTTGCGGCAAATAATTGCCTGGATAAGCGCCAGCCAGATCAGACAGCTGGGCAGGCAACGTACCCGTTTGCTGATAATAGCGATACAAGGCGTTACGTAAGATCAGTACATGCTGGAGGGTTAGCTGCTCATCCGTGAGTTCTGTCTTACCTGTGGCAAGTGTCGGTTCTCGTTCCAACTGCACAGGTTTATCCCACCATTTTTCACTGAGAACAGTCCGACTCGTCGGATTGTAACGCAAGATCCCTCGGACTTCGCGCGGCTGATAAAACAGCAAGGGACGAAACAACGGCGAACCAGGCACTTCTGGGACAACCATCACTGTAAAAGGCTGCGTAAGAGCAGGACGACGTGACTCTACATAGCGCCGGACCTGCTCAGATAGCTCACGGGCACTGAGTGTAGGAGGAACTGCGATGACCTCGACATGTGGCTGAGTTTGTGCAGTTGTCGGTACGGGCTGTTTGGCAGCCTGTGGCGTTGTCTTGGTTGACGCATCTCTCAACGGTCCTGGTGAAAAAGCGAATTGAAAATAGAGAAACAAGAGTGACGCCAAGAGTAAACGTGTTCGATGGCCCAACGTATTGCGCTGTCGCTCCCGCAGCAGTCGTTGATAAGCGTCACGGGTCTCGTTGTAGTACGAGCCTTGCTTGGATACCAGACCACGCCTGTACGCTTCGAGAGCCTGTTCTGTATTTCCTTGTGTCTCCCGTTCTTGGCCAAGGTGAAACCAGCCGATGGCTTCGGTTGGATACTGAGTCGTATACCACCGGTAAAAGGCGAGGTCGCTCTGATCCGGATATTTCATATGAAATGTACTTTTTTCCTGAAGAAAGGAAACCTTGTCCACGGATACTTCTCCCCCAAATAAATGAGCGTTTAAAAAGGCGCCCTTATAAGGATGTATCGGCGTGAGTCGGGAAAATAATGAGAGTGGAGGTAAAAATGGTCTATTTGCGAACGATCAAGCTGCTGCGTGAGGAATTTCCTAATACGAAAGAATATCCGTTTCACCTGCCATCCTTGCGCAAGCTGAAAACGATTGACCTCGAAGCGAGTGTCACTTTTTTCGTAGGAGAAAATGGCTCTGGTAAATCTACGATGCTCGAAGGGGTTGCCTATCAATGCGGGTTTCATACAGCTGGTGGGTCGCGGAACAATTATTATGACGTAGATCGCTCGGATTCGAGCTTGGGTGACTACATACGTCTTTCCTGGCTACCCAAAATGACGAATGGCTTTTTTCTACGGGCGGAGAGCTTCTATCATTTTGCCAGTCATATTGACGAGACTGAGCGCATTCGTGGCACAGGATATTCTGGCTACGGCGGACGTTCCCTGCATAACCAGTCGCACGGAGAATCTTTTTTCGCTCTATTTGCTAACCGATTCAATGGTAGGGGCATTTATTTATTAGACGAGCCCGAGGCTGCTTTGTCGCCCAAGCGTCAGATTGCCTTCCTGTACCTCATGCAGGACTTGGTGGAGGAAGGGGCACAATTTATCATCGCGACGCATTCACCGATACTACTGGGCTACCCAGACGCAAAAATTCTCAATTTCGATGAATCCCCCGTCCAAGAGGTGAATTATCGGGACACGGAGCACTATCAATTAACGCGGAGATTCCTAGAGAATCCGGCTATCTTTTTAAATGAAAAATAATTTGATCTTTCCTGTCACAAAAATCGCCTTGGTGGTTTCTATTAGATGAACGAAGCAGTAGAGGCATTCGTCAATGGCGCACGCAGGAAGGAGGAATCCAGTGGAGGTGCAAGCAAACCTGGTGATGAACCATGCTCGAGTAGAGGATCAAGCAGATTCCTTTCAAGAAATGTTTACAACCTATTATCCGTTTGTGGTCAGACAGATCATGCGTATTGTGAAAGATCAACAAACGGCAGAAGATATTGCACAGGATGTATTTCTCTCCTTTTACCATACGGATCGCTCGGTGATCGAACATATCCCGGCATGGCTGTCCAAGTCCGCGCTCTACGCAGCGTACAACTATCTTCGTTCAGAAAAACGCAGGTACGCAAGACAAGAGCGAAGTGCATCCGAGCAAGAGCACGTCAGTCCTTCTACAGAAGAGATGTGGCTTGCAAAAGAGTCCCAGAGTATCGTCCGCGATGTGCTAGAGGAGCTAGACGAGCGGGAACGAACCTTACTGGTCATGAAGTATTCCGGATTTCCTTATGCGGAGTTGGCTAAAGCGACTGGGACGCAGATCAGCTCGGTGGGAACACTCCTTGCGAGAGCGAAAAGTAAATTTCGTACCATCTATGGCCGGATGAGGGGGGAAGAGGAATGAAATGTGCTGATACAGGCTTTATCCAGGCGTTCTTGGACGGTGAATGCAGCTCAAAAGAAAGTGAGCAATTCCTGCTTCATCTGGACTACTGTGAAACCTGCCGCACACAGCTGGACGAACTGTCCGCGTTGGATAGCTGGACGCGTGAGAAGATGGAGCATGCTTTTTCCGAGACAAGCAATGTGAAGGTCAATACGGAAGCAGCGTGGCAGCGATTTTCGCAATCCATCGAGAAAACGACTGACACATATGCACAAGATCGACAAATGATAACCAATCGAGCAACAATCAGAAGGAGCTGGAATCAGATGAACAAGCAAACAAAAAGATGGATGACAGGCGCTTCGGCAGCAGCAGTATTGGCTGTGTCCCTGTCTTTCCCCCAAGTACAAGCAGCAGCGAACGATTTTCTGTCCATTTTCCGCATGGATAAAGTAGAGTTTGTCAAAGTGACGCAAGAGGATTTGCGAGAGCTAGAACAATGGATCGCAAACGGCAATGTGGGCGAGATGGAACTGAATGGGATCGGAAAAATCTGGATTGATGAAAATGATCAAGAGAAACTTGAGCAAAGAAGCTACTATTACAACAACAAGGAATCCGCTGAAAAGGCAGGCGTGAAGCTGCCACAGCTGCCGCAGGATGTCACGGTGGATAGCGTAAACGTCAATTCCCCTTACACCATGCACATGGAAATCGATGCCGATCGTGCAAACAAGCTACTGGGGCAATTGCAGGTAGAGGCGCGCTTTGATGAAAAGCTGAGTGGCAAACGCTTCTCCTTGAAGATCCCACAGATGCAAAACGTCTGGATGACCGCAGGAAAAGAAAGCTATGGCTACTCTGTCGTGGACGCACCTGAGTTAACTGCTCCAGAGGGAGTTGATCTGGCACAGCTTCGCGAGACACTCTTGGCCCTGCCGTTCATACCGGATCAAGTGAAAAAGCAGATGATTAGCATCGAAGACTGGCAGCATACCCTCCCTGTGCCATACATGGCAGACGGCGAGAGCAAGATGAAGGAAGTAAAAGTGAATGGTCAAAACGGAATGCTGATCACAGGTGAATACAATACACATTTGATGTGGCAGCAGGATGGACAGATTCACATGCTGGAAGGTAGCGAAAAGAACGCTGATAGGCTGTTGGATTTTGCGAAACAACTGAAATAAGTAAACAAATAGTGGGGCATTGGCAGAGTTTTCCTGAAGAAGGAAGGCTCTGCTTTGTCCCGTTTGCAATGGAGAAAGTGAGGTAAGCGATGTCAGATTATGTGATAGAGACTTGGGAGTTGACCAAACAATATAACGGGAAAGCTGGCTGCAAAAATATTACGCTACAAGTACCACGTGGCTCCGTATTTGGTTTCCTCGGTCAAAATGGAGCGGGTAAAAGTACCTTTGTCAGGACGATGCTCGGGTTATTGCACCCGACGGATGGCAAAGCGGTTATGCTTGGGCAGCCGATTGGCAGTGTAGAATCGCGAAAAAAGGTAGGATACTTGCCAGAGCTGTTCCGCTATCCTGATTGGTTGACGGGCCAGCAGCTCTTGGAGCATCATGCTGAGTTGTGTGGATTAACACATCGCGAGAGCAAATCAGTGATAAAAAATGTCGTCGAGCTGGTCGGAATGGCTGGACGTGAGCGTGAACGCATCCGGGGCTATTCCAAAGGTATGCAGCAGCGTATCGGGATTGCCTGCGCCCTCTTATCCGATCCAGAGCTGATCTTCCTCGATGAGCCGACCTCCGCACTGGACCCAATCGGGCGAAAGGAAGTACGTGAGCTGATCGCGCGGCTGCGTGACCAAGGAAAGACAGTTTTTCTCAACAGTCATCTACTGAGTGAAATGGAGAGTGTATGCAACTACGTCGGGATCATTCACCGTAGTGAGCTGGTCGTACAAGGAGACTGGCGCAAGCTGAGCACCGTCCAACCACAAATTGAATTGACAGTGGACAAGGATAGCGAAGGCTTTCCAAACGAGCTTCCTTCCTTCGTCACAGAGAGTCGTCTCGTAAGACAAGAGGAAAACCGTGATACATGGTTAATGACGCTGGATCAGGACAATCGCGTACCCACTCTGTTGCAACAGTTGATTGCTTCAGGGGCTGGAGTACATGAAGTCGTGCGCAAGCAGCAATCACTAGAAGACGTATTTCTGTACTGGGTGCAGAGAAAGGAGGGGGAACGACATGTGGCCGATCATCAAAATCACGTATAGAGAAATGATCTCCAAGCGTATTTTCACGATTACGTTGATCATGTCGCTGGCCTTCCTGCTGCTGTTTGGACTTGCAACAGGCTATGCGGTCAAGGAAATGAAGGAATCGTTCGGTGGCTTAAGTCCAGATGCTTTGCTGCAAAAAAACTTCTTTTCCACGCAACTCTTAGGGATGGGCTTGTACTTTGGCTCCATCATTACCGCACTCTTGGCGATTTTGAGCAGTGTCGGGAGCATTGCCTCTGAAATCGAAAGCCATCAGATCGATACGTGGCTAGCACGAGCACTTCCTCGCTACAAATATGTGCTGGGGAAATTTTTCGGGTTGGCAAGTATGCTTGGGCTGTACGCGCTCCTGATGTTCTTCGGACTTTTGGCGATCAACCAATGGGTTGGCGGTGGTGCGTTGGCTGTTCAGGTAGGAGGAGGCCAAATCCTGAAAGCAGCAGCTTTCTTCGTAGGTATGCCGATCATTCTTGTCTGTGTAGCCATGTTCTTGAGCAGTATGACTACAACAGTAACGGGGGGCATCATCCTGATCATTCTGTACGGGATCAGCTTCATCGGTGGCTTTATCGAGCAGCTCGGTGCGGTCTTTAGCAATAGCTCACTTACCAACATCGGGATTATTTCCAGTCTGCTCTTTCCGGCCGATTCACTGTTTAGGCAAGCGACGCTTTCGCTATTTGATTCTGCTGACGATCCGCTGTCCTTTGCTTCACAAGGCATTTTCGGTACGACTTCTCCTCCGAGTACTGCCATGCTCATCTACACCATTTTTTATGGCATCGTAGCGCTGGGGTTGTCCATTCGGGTGTTTCAAAAGCGAGATGTATAAGAAAAACAAGAGAACGGCTAATTCGTGCCGTTCTTTTTCTTTTCGAAAGCTGGGTCTATTGATCCAGCCGAGCAAACCACTGTCTATATGCTGGACTACACGCCGACAACGGGCGGAGAAGTCATGAAAAACCATAAATGGTTCGTAGGCAGCGAGCTATCCGCTAAATAAGAGAAGAGAATTTCAACAACATATTTGTTTCGCGATCTCCCAGGCATGTCCTGCCGGATCGACGAATGAAGCCGTTCGCACTCCCCACGGCCGGTCGATCGGACCGTTCAGTAGAGCAACCCCACGTTTTTTCAATTCTTCACAGGCCTCATCCACGTCATCGACCCAGATGGTGAGTAGGAAACGGAATCCGGATTCACGCGTTGCGACTGTTCCCGGTTTCATCAATTCGTGTGACTCGGAAATATCTAAAAGGTTCACGCTCATATTCCCGAAGTTAAACACCGACGAGACCTCGTCTTCATATACGGCTTGAAATCCGAATACTTCCTGATAGAACGCCTTCACCTTTTGAAAATCCTCAACAAACAGCGTAATGACATCCACATTCCTAGATCCTAAACTCTCCATATGTACACCCTGCTTTCCGCTTGTAAATGGTTGTCATTCATTCCATCATAGCAAATATGAAAATTGATATTTCTTATGAATTGCTTTCTTTTCACTAAATCAATGGAGGCAGGTCTTTTGGGGCTAATCGCTCCATTCTTTCACATAAGCCGCGCATTCCTTTCGGATGGTGTCGTCGGCATTCAGCCTTCGAATCATCCGCATATACGAATCTGTCTCGAACTCATAGTCGGAAACTGCGAACAAGACGATGATGTCGCGACCAACAGCACCGGAAAAGATGCCCGAGCGTACCAGTTCTTCCAGCGCCTCGATACACGTTTCGTACAACGCCTCCCGAAACGCAACGAAACGGCCGCTTTCATGCCTTGCCGAGGGCTCCTCAGTCAGGATGAAACTTCGCAACTTCGCGCAAATCGCACCGAAGGCCTCCTCAGACCCTTGACCTTCGAACCTCCATTCCGCAGGCTCGTATTTGAAATACAGCGCATGTTCCGGATCGCTCTCGACAATACCATCAAGATGCGCTTTCGTATTGACAGCAGGACATACCGTCATGGCGCCTTCGTCGCTGTACAACGCAAAGGCGATTACCCTATCGTCCTGGCACGTCTTATTCATCTCGTCAAAGGCCTGCATTGCCGCCGTTTTAATCTCTTGCTTCAGCAATGGGAAATCGAAATCCATCGGGGCAACTCCTTCCTCACTGTAGGGAATAGTTCGCGGGTCGGCCATGGATCGACGAACCGCCGCAATATATCGTTTATAGCAGAGCCATTGTTCGGATAAGAGGTTATTCTCATCCTCGGCATAGGTCGAGCGGCAGCATGCCTGTCCTCGTTATCGAACCCGATCGTAACAATAAAATACCAAAGAGCATTTTTAGTGAAACATCCACATATGCAAATACATGAAAATCAATAGTTGGATTCATTTCTCCGATGAAGGCATTTAAGGACACTAGTGTTGCTAAAGGCAACATAATTTTCCCATGCACCAGGGTAAAGGGTTATTTTTATGCAAATATTCAAAAAATCATTTTGCACTTGAAACTTACGTAACGTAATGAATTATGATGTAGATACTGGTAAAAACCTCGCGCGAAAACGTACGCTAAGCTTAAAAATGAGAGGGAGTTGAAGAGAATGACGAAACAAACACGAATTGGTAAAACAGATTTAATTGTCAATCCAATCGGACTTGGAACAAGCGCTGTAGGTGGCCACAATATTTATCCTAATTTAAATGAAGAAGTAGGAAAAGATTTGGTGCGGGCTGCGATCAACCATGGAGTGAATTTTTTAGATACAGCGTTTTTTTATGGAACAGGACGTTCAGAGGAGCTAATAGGTGAAGTGATAAAAGAAGCAGGAAAGCGTCATGAACATATCCTTGCAACAAAAGGTGGCCTTACACTTGTCGGCAATGATGTTACCATGGATAATTCGCCTGCTTATTTAAAACAAGCCGTTGAAGATAGTTTGAAAAGGCTACAAACAGATTACATAGATTTATTTTATATTCATGCTCCAGATGAGGATACACCAAAAGATGAGGCGGTTGGAGTCTTAAAACAGCTAAAAGACGAAGGTAAAATTAGAGCAATTGGCGTTTCTAACTTCTCACTGGAACAATTGAAAGAAGCAAATAAGGATGGTTATGTCGAGGTATTACAGGGAAACTACAATTTGCTGCAGCGTGAAGCGGAACAAGAATTCTTTCCATATACGACAGAGAATAATATCTCGTTTATTCCATACTTTCCACTAGCATCAGGCTTGCTTGCCGGTAAATACAATAAAGATATGGCATTCAATGATCTACGCAAAGATATGCCTCACTTCCAGGGCGATAAATTCAAAAAAAATCTAGAAAAGGTAGAGCAGCTCCGTAAAATTGCAAATAATAAAAATGCCGAAGTTGCTCATATAGTCCTTGCTTGGTATTTAACACATGATTCAATTGATGTTGTCATTCCCGGGGCACAAAGAGCAGAGCAAGTGCTGGATAATTTAAAAACAGTAGACGTCCACCTGACAGAAGAAGAAATCAACGAAATTGATCGTATTTTTAAATAGGTTCTCTGTGGCGAACCCTCGTACTACTGCCCTTTCGTATTATGAGGTTAGCCAGTTTAAAGCCTTTATTTTCACTGTCTATTAATTTATTTTTCTAATTTTAATACGCTATTTATTCGAACACTTGCAATTGAATTCGGTTCAGCAAATTCCAATATTGTTCAACCATGACCGATGCCGGATACGGCATCGAATGGGTAATCCACCATTCCAATACACCCACTCCCGCTGAAATAAAAAATTGCACCGTAATATCCTTGTTCAATTTCCGATCGAGATTGATCGAATCCAGATGCTCGCTCAGACTTTGCCGGAACATTGTCTCCATTTGGCTTCGGAAAACCGCGTTACCCTTGCTCTTCAGCATTATGGAATAGAAAGAAGCATGCTGCTCCAAATATTCAAACGTGCGCTGTAGCGCGGTTTTGGAAGTGAGATGAACCACCCCCTCTTCAGGCATACAATTCCGCAGTAACTGGTTAATTTGAAATTCCATACATTGATCGAGTAGATCGTACTTATCAGCGAAATGCAAATACACTGTTCCTCGATTGACATTCGCTTCCTCCGCAATTTGATTGACCGTCATGCTCTCGAAGTCCTTTTCTGACATTAGCCTCATAAAAGCATTCATAATCGCTTGCCTCGATTTTTGAATACGTCTGTCCATATCGTTCTCCCCTTTAACCTATATAAAATGAACATATTGAAGCCCTCTGTTGAAAAATCAACAACCGGGCTTGTTTTAACCATTGGACATCATCTATCGCTCTGATACGTTTTTACTATATAAGGCACATGTTGAAAATTCAACTTGTGTTCAATTTAAGAGGAGGTATAATCATGAAAGCTATTGCTTTGACAAGCTTTGGAATCCCCGAAGTACTAGAGGAACTGGAAGTGCCAGTTCCCACACTCACCGATACACAAGTTCTAGTCGAAATGCACGCCTCTTCCATTAATCCTGCGGATATTCTAATGCGCAGCGGCGCGATTCTTCAGAGTCCGATAGCTGATAAATTTCCGGCTCAACTACCGATCGTTCTTGGTTTTGATGTAGCCGGCATCGTAAAAGAGGTTGGCGAAAAAGTGCGTCATTTCAAGTCGGGGGATCGTGTCATGGGCTTGGTTCCGATGGGTTCCTACATGGACTACGTTGCGGTGGAGGAAGATCATCTCGCTGTTATCCCAGAGAGTCTTTCCTTCGAAGAGGCAGGCGCCGCGCCTGCGGTTGCCCTGACAGCTTGGCAAGCGCTGTTTGAGCATGGCCGTCTCCAACCGAGACAACGTATCCTTGTTCATGCCGGTGCCGGAGGTGTGGGACATGCAGCGGTCCAGTTGGCCAAGCAACATGGAGCATATGTTATCGCAACCGCGAGGGACTATAATCATGATTTCGTCAAAGGACTCGGTGCGGACGAGGTGTTCGACTACACGAAAGTCGACTTTGCCGCCCAAATAACCGATCCTATCGATATCGTGGTTGATTCCGCTATGGACCCATCCACAATCGGTACCGGGCTACCAGGAGATCGGGGAGAGAAAAACTACTCGGTCATCAAGGATGGCGGCTCCTATATTTCAGTGGCGACATTTGCGATCAATCAATATCCAAAGGTCCGGGGCATTGACGCGCATTTCTTCCATGCAAGACCCAACCGTGCCGATTTTGATTCTATTGTTCGCCATATGCAAAAGAACAAGTTGAGTATCCACATCAATGAGACCTATCCCTTTACTGCTCAGGGCCTGCTTCAGGCGTACCGCAAAAGCGAAGAGCTGCCGAAACGGGGGAAAATCGTCATATCGAAAAGCATGGGGTAAACATCTTGCTTAGTGAAATGGGATGTCTCAAAAGTAAGTTTGCGCACTTGACGGATAGCTTGCCTGATCAAATCATTATGCAAAAATAAAGCAATGGCGGTGCTGGGTTCCCCCTCACTGCCATTGCTTGTTTCCGTCCTCTTGAGCAGATAATATTACGATTACAGCTCTTGAAATGTTGCGTTAATCTGCCCTTTAGCGCAGATCGGCTGCCGATCTATACTGGCAGCCGCGTTTTAGTTATTTATTAAGCTATCGAAACCCGTTAGCTTAATGAGTCTCATCTAAATTCAAGAGTTAAACCCACTCCAACCTCCAATACATTCGCCACATCTGATAATGCAATTTTCGATTTCAAATCTGTACAATGACAAGCATGTAAATATTTCGGTTTGACAGTCTGAAAATATTCCACGGTTTCATTCATCTGATATTCTCCAGGGTTTAGCAGATGAAATCCTCCGATTATATCGAGAATTCTATCGTCTCCACAAACTTTTTTGGCATATTCAATGGTATTGCAGATTCCTGAGTGTGAACATGCAACAATGATGACAAGTCCGTTTTCAGCTTTATAAACCAGTGCAGAATCATCCAGCAGGTAGTCCTCTGAGATTTCGCCATCTCTTGCAATATGTCCAATAGCGTTATCCGCTTCAAAAGGCATAGTCCTTTCAATTTCACCTAAGAAGACCAACTTCTCCGTCAGCCACAACGGCTTTTTGGTGTATTCCAATTTAAAATGCCTACTGATTTTCTCAGCAGATAGCAAACTCCCTATTTCTTCACCATTCAAGAGTTTGCTGTAGAATACATCGGGATGAGCAATAATGGTTGGGAGTCTGAATTCTAATTGTTCAAGTTTCGCTTCAGAAAACATTCGAATGAGCGGATCTAATCCCCAGGTATGATCGCTATGTCCATGTGACAGCGCAACGTAATCAAGTTTTCTCAAATCAATTCTCATCTTTTCTGAATTGCGAATGAACGCATCTGAGTATCCTACGTCGAACAGTATCCTCATATCTTCATCTTCGATTAAATAAGAAACAGCTGGCTCACCAACAAAGTAGCGGTCGATGTAAGTGTTATTATCAACCAGCACAGTTAATTTCATTGAGATATCCTCCTCTTCATGTCATAAAGATCTAATGCCCTCCACAAAACCAAGCAATTATATTATACCGAAATTTCTGTCACTACATTTCATTCAACACTACATACCTTATCCCAATTGCCGGGTGGATTATATTTCCAAACTATCTTATCAGGAACAGTTACTCGTGGTAGAATGCTGTCAGACAGCGCCTTGAGAGGAAAATGCGTGATACATACGGTCAAGCCTTGTTCAAAGAGCTAAAGGGCCGCACCGAGCTCGTAACCAAACAGGGGGTGAGCGAGAGAGTGGCATCCGCGTACTCACTCGTCGTAATCGGATGTTCCGTTGCAGGCTTTCTCTTTTCTTTGTACGGACTTGTCGCCTGGTATAGCAGCCCCTTTATCCTCATAAGCTGTCTGCTAGTCCTCCTGTTCGCATGGTTGTCGCGGCCTCGACCCCATCCGTTTCCGAAAATGACCATTCTTTTGAATGCTGATGAACACCCAACCACCATGAAGATATTTGAAACCGTGGCGCAAAAGATGGGGGTCGAAAAAAGAATACAGTTCGCGCTCTCTCCTTACTTTGAGGCGTATACCACTGAATATGGATGGCGCAGAAGGCGGGTGGTTGTCATCGGTTATCCACTATTGTTTGCGTGCACACCGGGAGAGTTGACCGCATTGCTTGCCCATGAGCTGGCTCATTGCCGTAACAATGACATTAGGCGGAGCGCTCTGGTATCGCATGCACAGCGTATTCTCCTGAATTGGTGCGATTTGCTTGACCCAATCCAAGACGAGGATGATGAATACCATTTTTCATTCATCGCCACGTTCAGCAGAGGCATCATGCGGCTTCTACTTTGGATTCCCTATCGTTTGCTGGCTGTTCTCATTCATCTTTATTGGAATCAGAGTCAACGTGCTGAATATGAGGCGGATCGTATGGCGGCTCAGCTTGCAGGCAGCCAGCATCTCATTTCCCTGTTGCAGATCATCCACATGAACGACGTGGTGGAGCCACTGATCGCAAGACATTCTTTGCAAAAGCAAAGTATGACACTGGGTCAGCACTTGCATGAGACTTTTTCTAAGCTGCCTGGAAAGGAAAAAATGCGCATAGTGCGCATCCTGGAAAGAAGTCAACAAAGCATGGACACGACACACCCTGCGACTCATATGCGGATCGCCATGTTGCTGCATCAAGATGCTCCTCCTGCTTATAAGATATCGGATTGGGAATACAACCGGATATGCCAGGAAATGACTGACCACCTACAGGAAAAAATGGAGCATCGAATCATAGATGACTATCGCGCCAAGCTCGTTTAATTTGACGGACGAAAAGGCCTTGCCTGGGAGCTCTTCTCTCTTAGGTGGGGCCTTTTTTTATCAGTCTACAACTATATTTTCACAGTCTAACACATGATTTTCAGTGAACAATGGCCTCTTTTTTATGTACTTGCATGGCCGATCACCATATGCGCATGTCGTAATTTTTATGATGTTAATAGAGGAAATGCGGTTAAAACAGTTTATGCGCATATTCTATTCGGATTTTTACGAACATTGTTATAATGACAGCACAATATGAAAGCGCATTCGTAATGGTTGCTACAACATCATTGTAAGCGCATTCTTGCAAGGGGGAACTAGCGTATGCTGGCATTACTTGGATTTCTCATGGTAGCCGTTTTCATGTACTTGATTATGTCGAGACGGCTTTCGGCATTGGTTGCTTTGATTGTTGTTCCTGTTATTTTTGCGTTAATTAGCGGATTTGGTGCGACAGAAATTGGCGACATGATGCTTGCAGGTATCAAGAAAATTGCGCCTACGGGAATTATGCTGTTGTTCGCCATTCTATACTTTGGAGTCATGATGGATGCGGGTCTGTTTGATCCATTAATTAAGAAAATCGTGAAAATGGTGAAGGGTGACCCACTGAAGGTGATTGTAGGTACAGCGATTCTCGCTACCTTGGTCGCATTGGATGGAGATGGAACCACGACGTATATGATTACCGTTACCGCGATGCTGCCTTTGTATCGCAAGCTGGGAATTAGACCGATGATTTTGGCAGTCATGCCGATGCTCGCACTCGGTGTCATGAACATGACGCCTTGGGGTGGACCGACAGCACGTGTCATGAGTGTACTCCATATGGATGTTTCTGAGATTTTCGTTCCTGTTATTCCTGTGATGATTGGCGGAATTGCGTGGGTTATGATCGTAGCCTGTATTTTGGGCAAACAAGAGCGCAAGCGTCTGGGGATTATTGAGATACCAGATGAAGATTTGCAATCGCTTGCAGGACAAGAAGTAGCGGCTACGGATGAGACTGCTGCACTGAAACGTCCGCGCCTGATCTGGTTCAATCTGTTGTTGACAGCAGCCCTGATGGTCGGTCTGATTACGAGCTTCTTGCCACTGCCGACGATGTTCATGCTCGCTTTTGCCATAGCCCTGTTTATTAACTACCCGAAAATGCAAGATCAGAAAGAGCGGATTGCATCCCACGCAGCTAACGCACTGGCTACGGTATCCATGGTTTTCGCTGCGGGAATCTTTACAGGCATCTTGACTGAAACGAAAATGATCGATGCGATGGCGAGCACACTCGTTTCCTGGATTCCAGATTCACTTGGTTCTCATATGCCTCTACTCGTGGCGCTGACAAGCATGCCATTCACGTATTTCATGTCTAACGATGCGTATTACTTCGGGATCGTTCCCATCCTAGCAAATGCGGCAGCAGCTTACGGAATCGATCCAGCGGAAATTGGTCGCGCTTCCATCCTGGGTCAACCGCTGCATGTACTCAGCCCGTTGTTTGCAGCACAGTACCTGTTGATCGGAATGGTTGGGGTCGATTATGCGGAAACCCAAAAGTTCATCCTGAAATGGGCGTTTGGAACATCGATCGTGATGATTGCGCTTGCTCTTCTTACCGGAGTCATCTCGTTCTAGTCAACTATAAGAAGGAAGAAATAAGAAAAGGGGCCTGTTCATGGCCTCTTTTTTCGTCATCGAGCGAAATGAGATACAATGAGAAGAAGAGGAGGGAACGATGTGCGTTTTCACAGCAAGCTGATGTTGATTATTTGCTCGCTCCTTTTTGGTGTGACGGTCATACTCGGTACGATGTTTGAACAGATGCTGGCGGGCGTATTAGAGCATGAGATCGGGACGCGCGCGCTGCATACCGCCAAGACCGTCGCGCAGATGTCCGAGATCAAACAGGCGTTTGACGCAGAAGATCCTGCCAAGATTATCAATCCAATCGTGGAAAAAATACGCGTGGACACGAATGCGGCTTTTATCACAGTGGGAAATTTGCAAAGCATCCGCTATTCACATCCTGATCCAGAGCAGATTGGCAAAAAGATGGTGGGAGGCGACAATGAGGCAGTATTTGAGGGGCAATCCATCATCTCTGAGACAGTCGGTTCGCTTGGCCCCGGACTCAGAGGAAAGACACCGATCTATGATGAGGAAGGAAAGGTGATGGGGGTCGTTTCTGTCGGCTTTTTGTTTGAGGATATAAATGAAACGATTGAATCATATCGCAATCGAATCTTCGTCATCGGCATCGTCACCTTGCTCTTGGGTGTGGTGGCTACGCTCATTCTTTCACAGAATGTAAAGAAAGCGATATTTGGTTTGGAGCCTGAACAAATCGGGCGATTGTATCAGGAAAATCAAGCCGTGTTGGAATCGATTCGTGAAGGCATTGTGGCGATCAATAAGGAAGGGGCGATCACGCTCGCGAATCAGACGGCTCTCCATATGCTGGGGCAAGCGAAGGATAAAGACAGTATCATGGACAAACAGGACGAGCTGGTTCGTTCGCTGGGCCTTCATGAGGTGATTGAGACTGGGAAAGCCGAATTTGACCGCGAAACGAATGTGGACGAGCACGTATTAGTCGTGAACCGCGTCCCGATTATGGATAAGGAGCGCCATGTTATAGGCGCGGTAGCGAGCTTTCGCAATCGGTCCGAGCTGTTCGAGGTCACACAGGAGCTGTCACGGGTAAAGGAGTACGCGGAAGTCCTTCGTTCCCAGACGCACGAGTATTCCAACAAACTGCATCTCATATCAGGACTCATCCAGCTTGAATCGTATCAGGAAGCCATTGAAACGATTTCTTCTGAGCTAAATGTGCATGTCCACAATACGACGTTTATTATGCAAGAAGTCCCCGACCCACTGATAGGTGGTTTGTTGCTTGGGAAGCTGAATCAAGCCAACGAGCGCAAAGTGGAATTGAAAATAGATCCGGAAAGCAACTTCCGCGACATTCCTGCCTCGATTGATCGCTCACAGCTGATTGTCATTCTCGGCAATTTGATAGATAATGCGATGGACGCTGTAAAAGCTCCAGGTGCATTTGCACCAGAAATCACGATCTTTTTGCTCAATATGGAAGAGGTCTTGCTCATAGAGGTAGAGGACCTGGGGCCAGGCATCTCCGAAGAAAATGCTGAACGAATCTTTGAGCTGGGCTTCTCTACCAAACAGCAGCCGAATCATGGCTACGGACTGCACTTAGTCAAACAAGCTGTTTTACATGTACACGGCAATATTACACATACGGGAAATCCGGTAGGCGGAACGATTTTTACTGTGACGATACCAAAGGACGCACGCACGGCAGAACGGAAGGAGGCCGTTATTGATGATTCGGGTACTCATTATTGAAGACGACCTGAGAATCGCAGAGGTAAACCGACGCTTCGTGGAAAAAGTGGAGGGATACGAGGTGATTGGCATTGCCACGAATGGGCAAGAGGCCAAGGACCAAATGGAAATTTTGCAGCCTGATCTCGTGTTGCTCGACATTTATTTTCCGGATATGGACGGCCTCGATTTTTTGTCGATCATAAAGGAGCAGTTCCCTACAACGGATGTCATCATGCTGACAGCAGCCAAAGAAGTGGATGCGGTCGTTGAGGCGATCCGCTATGGCGTATTCGATTTTATTACCAAGCCACTTATCTTTGCACGCCTGCAACAAACGTTACGGAATTATCAGGAGTTCAGGCAAAAGGTGAGTGATTGGAAAAAAGACACCGATCAGATCAGTCAAGCCCAAATCGATGAGCTGATTACCCGGACGGGACAAAAGAAGGCAACCGAGACAAGGGCAGTCAAAGGAATTGATCAAATTACGTTGGACAAGATTTCAGGCTTTCTCATGCAGATACAGGAGGCTACGACGGATTTGGTCAGCAAAGAAACAGGCATTAGCCGTTCAACAGCAAGGCGATACCTAGAATATTTAGTAGCTAAAGGAGACGCTATCGCAGACCTTTCGTACGGTGTCGTCGGACGACCAGAGCGCGTATACAAGAGCGTCGGGCGGCAAAAAGAATAATAAAAACCCTCCGTTCTCACAAGTAAGGTTCAAAGCCTACTTGAGAGTGCGGAGGGTTTTTTTATGCATAATAATGATTTCTGTTAAGCATTTAAAAGGTTCCGACGAACCAACAAAGCTGGCGAGAAGAAAAAGCACAGATCTCGCAGACCTTGACAACGCCTACCCAGTCGGAACTTCAAAAAGGGGACCACGCTTGTCGAACACTTCTTCTGTGAGAAACTTCCGCCCGTAGGGTGGCTTTGGCTCGACGGTCCCCTTTTTGAAATGGAGACGGCCAGTCAATCCCCCATGCTGGCGTGTCAGAGTCGAAGAGAACTGTGCTTTTTCTTCTCCTCCCCTATGTTGACTCAAACCAGGGTCTACTTAATCACACAGCTCGCTTCCACCCGATAAATGCGCTGCCCACGAGAAGAAAAGCGCTCCTCGTACTCCGTCATTACATTATCTGCCGCCAACTTGGACTGGTGCAGGTCAAAGGTGATATTGCGCATCTGGAAGCGTTCCGCAGCGAATTGGTTGAGTGAAAACTCAAAAAGGTTCTCGTTGTCTGTCTTCATATGAATCTCGCCGTCTGCTACAAGTACCTGACGATAGGTGTTCAAGAAGTTTTTGTAAGTAAGGCGGCGTTTCGCATGACGGGTTTTTGGCCACGGATCACTAAAGTTCAGATAGATGCGAGAAATTTCATGATCGGCAAACAACTCGGTCAACTTGGAAGCGTCGTACTGGACAAAGGCCAGATTCGGAACAGCTTTATACTCCGTACGCTGGACAGCGCGCAGAACGACCTCCGCCTTCAGTTCAACCGCAATGAAATTGATGTCAGGGTGACGCTCGGCCAGTGTATTAATGAAGCGTCCTTTTCCACAGCCGATCTCCACATGAATCGGGTTGTTATTCCCGAAGCGTTCTTTCCAATTTCCTTTATAGGAAAGGGGATTGTCTACGAACGTCGGATATTCTCTCAGGGCCGCTTCGGCACCTGGAATGTTACGCAGTCGCATATGTGCCTCCTTCAAAACGAACTCCTATCTACTTTACGATGACTCCCTGCTAGTTGCAAGTAGAGAGAGAAGAAAGGAAAGAGAGATTCCAAATGCAGATTACGTGAAAAAGGAGGGAAAAGGGGTTTTTTGTAAATGGAACTAGGACGAAAGTCGCATGGGACGCGGATTTTAACAAATGGGGGCTGGATAAATTTTGCCAATTTGAGAGGGACATTATGGTAAGGAAATAGACTGAAAATTTGAGGAATGCCTGTTAAATCAAGCGCGAAGGCGTCAAGCGGTAATCGTATCCAGTTGGAAAAATAGTTTTTGGTAAGTTTTTGGTAATTTCATAGAGGGTGGGCTTTGGTAAAGTAGAGAACAAGTGAGAAGTCAGCCAAACTTTGCATAAAATGGTCCCTTGTTGAGCAGGGATCTTTTTCACAAGAAAAGGGAGGATGAACAGCATGAAATTACATAAAGCCCTCATAGGAATCGTAATGGGAGTAGCATTGGGAGTCACAGCGATTGTCGCTCCACTGCCAGGAGAGCAAAATGTAGCCGAGGCTGCGTGGACGCAATCCAAGGCGGACAAGGTCATTGCCACGGGAAGAAAGTATATGGGTACGCCTTATAAATTCGGTGCAAGCAGTAATACCACAGCCGTATTTGATTGCTCTTCCTTTACACAGCGCGTATTGAAAGTCGCAGTTGGCAAGAGCATACCACGCACTTCTCGCGATCAAGCCAAGGTAGGAACGAGTGTGTCCAAGTCGAACCTGAAAAAAGGAGACCTGGTGTTCTTCAAGGCGAGTACAACGACGACGTCCAAACGGATTACACACGTGGCGATTTATGCAGGCAACAATAAACTCTTACATACATATGGAAAACCAGGAGTGACGTATTCGACCTTTAAAGGCACGTCCTGGGAGAAGCGCTTCGTTTCGGCACGGCGAGTCTTGTAATCTACTCGTTTGGCTCTCTACTTACTAATACGTCTCGCACACTGTAAAGTTGCGAAGAGTGAATATGCAAGTTTTGTAAATACGATACGGAAGAGGGATGATCCATTGCAGATCATCCCTTTTTGCTTTCGCGAATAATTCAATCGGATCTCTTTGTAGGCCGAGCGTACTTTTGCCGCCAATAAAAGAAACAGGAAGCAATGAAGAGAGGGATGGAGGCAAGCAGCATCACTTCCTTGGCCGTTAGTCCGCATGCGATCAAAAGACTCGTTATCGCCTGTGAAATCGGCTGCAAACCTAAAGAGGAGAGCGAGACCAAACTCATGACTTTCCCCAACGAGGCTTGTGGTACCTTTTCCTGAACAAAAGAGAGAATCGGAATATTAATGAGTGAAAACGTGATGCCAAGCGTAAAAAGAATAAGCAAGCTTAGCCAGAACTGTTGGGTGAGGCTAAAAGCAAAGAAGACAAGCGCTTGCATCATCATGAAAAGAAAGGCGATCTGCAACCTGTTTTGACCCAGTGTCGTGAGTGTGAGCACGATTGCCCCGGCAAGCATGCCAAAAGCGAGTGCCCCTTCCAAAAAGCTGTACTGCAGGGTAGAACCAGACAACACCTGATCTACAAAAATCGGCAAGCCGATGTATAAGGGACCCATCAGAAATACGTTCAGACAGATGATAGCGGTCAATAGCAAGGGAAGGAAATCCGATTGTCTGACATAATAGAAGCTTTCCTTTATCGATTCCTTGAGCCTTTGCTGTGGTTTGGAAAGAATGGCTGGTTCCTGTTTCGGCATGCACCATGCGGATACACTTGCAACCAGAAGAAGCAGCCCAACAAAGCCGTATAAAAAGGGGTAACTTCCCCACTCAATCACAAAACCGGCAAGAACAGGACCGAGCAGCTGTGAGGTTTGGTTTGTTGTTTGCAGCACCGAATTCCCACGCAAAAGGGAAGTAGAGGGTACGATTGACGGTATAAACGAATTTTGAGCTGGCCAATAAAAGGCATCAATGGTACCGAAGAAGAAAGCGAACCAAACAAACAGCGCAAGCGAGGAATACCCCCACCAGATGATTCCTCCAAGCAACAGCATCAAACATGCTTTCAACAGGCTTGTGATCGTCAGGATTCTCTTTTTGCTCATCCGATCAGCGAGCGTTCCGCCTATGAGCATGAAGACGATTCTGGGAATGGTTGCCGCCATAAATACGATGCCTAACGAGGCCTCCTGAGATAAAACCTGGATGATATACCAGGTTTGCGAGAAAAGAAAGAGTGAGATACTGAGTCCGGAACAAAGGGCGGACAACCAAAGAAGGGTAAAGGGTTTCGTAAACAAGCGGGATGTATCCGCCGAGGGAAGGCTAGATTGCTTCGGGACAGCTTCCATGGAAATTCACTCTCCTTATTATTAACCGGTTAAAAAATATTAACCGAATGTCCGAAAGAAAAACCTACTCGAATAGGTTTTTCATACACAGGTGGAATTATCGTATGACCGTTTCCTTTGTTACTGCTGTTCATCCTTTTTGAATAACGGTTCATCAATTTGAAATCCCGTAATCATCAGGTAGTAATCCTGCATGGAAGAGGGGTCATCCAGGGAACTTTGCTGCAATTCGTGGAGCAGGTTCCGGTATTTTTGCAAAAAGGACACAAACGCCTGCTCGCTGACTCTGACCTCTGATTGCAGGGAGATGCGCGGCCATTTCTCCACTTCCGTTGACGTCAGCGCAAAGGCTTCTTCAGGAGCACTGAGCGCTCTTGTTTTCGCACGTTGCAAGACTTCGACGTAAGATTGTCTGGTAGCCTCTTTCGATTCCGTATACGTGAGTAGATGATCAGCGGGTATGAAGCCTCTTGCCACCGCCTGATAGTACTTGAGAATGTTGCCGCCCTTTTCTTCTTTTTTAACCAACTGGATGATGCCGTGCTTCTCCAGCTCACGCAGGTGGTAGAGAATCTTCGCGCGGGACAGTCCAAAAAGTTGGGAGAGCTGTTGCCCTGTGTGCGGCTTTTCCACCAGACGCATCAGCATTTTCGTGCGTAACGGGTCACTGATCACTTTTAGCTGATCGTAGTTTTCGATGATAAAAATCGACTTTTGCTCCAATATGCATCACAATCCTTTTAACCAGTTAAATTTTATTAACTTGATTGTAGAAGGGAATAGCTGGAAAAGTCAATACAAAAACCCTTCCTAAGTGACAGTGATTCACAAAGGAAGGGTTTTGCTTTTACTTGCAACACTAGATTTTCAAAATACCACCCATGCTCGCATTCGTTACCAGCTTGGAGTAACGAGCCAGATAGCCTGTTTTTACTTTTGGCTCGAATTCTTTCCAGTCTTCTTTGCGGCGAGCCAGCTCGGCTTCATCCACGAGCAGTTGCATCGTGCGCTCCTCGAGGTCAATGGAGATGATATCTCCGTCCTGTACGAAGGCAATTGGACCGCCTTCTGCGGCTTCTGGAGACACGTGACCGATACTGATCCCGCGAGAAGCACCGGAGAAACGTCCATCTGTGACGAGAGCGACTTCTTTACCGAGGCCCATACCCACGATTTGTGAGGTAGGAGCCAGCATTTCTGGCATGCCTGGGCCGCCTTTAGGTCCCTCGTAGCGGATGACGACAACATGACCGGACTTGATTTTGCCAGCAGCGATTCCTGCCAGAGCCTCCTCTTGGGAGTCGAAGCAGATCGCTGGACCTTCGTGCTTTTTAATAGAAGGATCGACACCGCCTGTTTTGATGATCGAGCCTTGCTCCGCCAGGTTGCCGAACAGAACAGCGAGACCGCCGGAAGCGCTGTACGGGTTGTCCAGGCGACGAATGACTTGATCGTTTTTGATTTCGGCGTCAGCGATGTTTTCGCCAAGGGTTTTGCCTGTGACAGTGATACGGTCTGGATGGATCGCGCCTGCTTTTTTCGCGATTTCTTTCAGAACGGCTGATACGCCGCCTGCCTCGTGGCAATCCTCGATATGATAGTCGGAGGAAGGCGCCAGCTTGCAAATATGCGGAATGCGCTTCGCTACCTCGTTGATACGCTCGATCGGGTATTCGATGCCTGCTTCTTGTGCGATCGCCAGTGTATGGAGAACGGTATTGGTTGACCCACCCATCGCCATGTCGAGTGCGAATGCATCGTCGATTGCCTCGAGTGTCACGATGTCGCGTGGCTTAATGTCGCGTTCAATCAGATTTTTCAGTTTTTCAGCAGATGCTTGTACCAGCTCGCGACGTTCAGGAGAGACAGCGAGTACGGTACCATTGCCAGGCAGAGCCAAACCGATGGCTTCGAGCAGGCAGTTCATCGAGTTCGCTGTAAACATACCAGAACAGGAACCGCAAGTCGGGCATCCATATTGCTCCAGCTCTTCGAGTTGCTGATCGTTGATCAAGCCTGCTTGGTGAGCTCCGACACCCTCGAATACGGAGGAAAGTGAGATGGAGCGACCATCACTCGTTTTTCCGGCTTTCATAGGACCACCGGTTACAAATACGGTTGGAATGTTGACACGAAGCGCGCCCATGATCATCCCAGGTGTGATCTTGTCACAGTTCGGTATACAGATCATGCCATCAAACCAGTGAGCAGCGACTACGGTTTCCAAGCTGTCTGCGATGATCTCGCGGCTCGGGAGGGAGTAGCGCATCCCGATATGTCCCATAGCAATTCCGTCGTCAACACCAATCGTGTTGAATTCGAATGGAACCATGCCAGCAGCACGAACGGCTTCTTTGACCAGTTTTCCAAACTCCTGCAAGTGCACGTGACCTGGAATAATGTCGATGTACGAGTTGCAAATGGCGATAAACGGTTTATCGAAATCCTCATCCTTTACACCTGCTGCACGAAGCAAGCTACGGTGCGGTGCGCGGTCGAATCCTTTTTTGATCATGTCACTGCGTTGTCTGGCCAATTTGAAAAACTCCCTTCCCATACGGATAATGCCTGTCTTATGTTTTGAACTATCTTATCAATTTTTAATAACAGAAACAACCGTAAAAGTCTGAACATTTGCTCAGTCTCGAGTGGTTCGGACAGCTGCTCTCGATTGGCATAAGTTTAGGAATCATAGCGAAATCAACTTGTTTGGGATAAAATAGAAGAATCGATTCCATTTCGGTTGGAGTGAACAAAATGTTAGATGAGCTAAAAAACATCTGGTCGGACGGGAATGAAGAAGAGCGCCGCATTCTCGAGCTGGCTGTTGCTGCCATTCAGCAGAAGCGGGAAAGGAATAGCGCGTTTATCTCTGGATTTCTTGGATTAAAGGGAGAGTTCATTGACGAAGAAAGACAGTCGTATCGCTTCGAATTGCCTCTGACCCCTTTTATGCACAATTCAGGTCGAGTTGTTCATGGAGGGATTCTCGCGACTTTGATCGATTCAGCGATGGGCTCCTTGATCAATCGGTCCTTGCCACCTAGTCAGTATGCAGTGACCACAGAGCTGAAGGTCAATTATTTGCTTCCGGGAATAGGAGAGCGGCTGCGCGCAGAAGCGAGCTTTTTGCATCGCGGACACACGTTGGTCGTCATGGAGGGCAGTGTCTACGATGATCGGGATAGGCGGATCGCCCATGGTACAGGAACGTTCATCGTGCTATCCAGAAATGATCGGAAATAAAAAGCCCTCGCTCCACACCAAAAAGGCGAGAGCGAGGGTTGACGGTGTTATTTGATGACAACGAGACCGCTGTATTCCGAAATATAAGCGAGCATTTTGGTGGAAAGCGGCACGATAAACTCCATGTTTTCTTTTTCGACGATACCGGATCGGGAAACAATCCGCGCCCATTTGGCTGTCAGCTTGTAGTAATCGGAACCAAATGAGGCATGAACCGCCTCACTCTGATGCCGAAACGTGACAGGGCTAACGTCCAGCTTCATCGGGACCATGCTAATGATATCCTGCAAAAACAAATGGTAGGTCATATGTGGCTTGAAAAAAACGAGCTCCTTTGTGGTGACAGAGAAGCCGTAGCTATTATTCATTTGGGTGAATTTGAGTTCACCTTCCATATTTTTCAGCCGAATGAAGTCGGTGTTCATGTTTATCCCCCTCCTTCGGGTGTCTTTCTATGATAGTAATCTTTCCTGCACAAGTGCAAGTGGAAGGTTGTTCAAAAAGTCGTCTTTTGATCACGAAGTAGTCCAGAAAGCGAATTCGACATCGAATATGGCGTTCACCTCCGAAGTCCGGTGCTCATGTAGATTGCCTACACTCCGCTCCTCCTTCGTTCGGTTCTCGCCATCTTCTCGGTGCTGAAAGCCGACTTATTGTGTTCCAAAGAGAAAAAGGAGCGAAATGTCATGATTGAAATAGCAAAAGAAGCAGCAAGTGTCGCGGGTGCGTTTTTGAAGGAACGTTTTCTCGAACAGCTCGTGCCCGATGAGGAATTGCATAACGACGTGAAGCTGCCAGAGGATAAAGGCAGTGAAAAGCGCATCATTGAGGTCCTGCATCGTCACTTCCCGACACATACCATTTTTTCTGAAGAGGTCGGAATGGTTTCCCGCGAGGAAGAGTATCTGTGGATTATCGATCCTTTAGATGGAACGAATAACTATTTTATCGGCTATCCGTATTTCTCGATCTCGATTGCCTTGCAGCACAAGGGCGAGCTGGTGCTGGGCGTCGTCTACAATCCGGTAGCGGGTCAAATGTTTTGGGCGGAAAAAGGAAAAGGAGCCTATTTGAACGGAAAACGATTGAACGTCAATAACCGTCAAGACCTCACACGTGCAGTCGGTACATACATCCGTGGACGTGACACGGTAACGAAGGAAGAAGAGATGGCTTTTACGGAACCGTTTGTATTCCAGACCAAGCGTCTCATGCGAAATATTGCGCCTGCCCTGGACTGGTGCTTGCTGGCAAACGGATGGCTCGATTATATCGTGATGCAACGTTCCAATATTATGGATGTGGCCGCCGGAATTGTTATCGCCCAGGAGGCGGGTGCAACGATTACGGACTGGTCTGGAAAACCGTATCAGCATGAGCCATTCCAACAAGATCACACGCCTTCATTAGTGGCGAGCAACGGACATTTGCATGAAACGATTCGCGGTATGATTCGACAGTAACGGGAACAAAAGAAGTAGGACTTATGTAGCGGTTTATGGCTCAGCTGGATTTCTTTTCATTTATTGGCAACTAAATGTTTCGGTGCACGTATAAAATTGTTGCGCATGATTTGTTATTCTGTGATAGGTAAAAGAGGTGAGAAAAATGGCACGACTGGAATATCGGCTGCTGGATGAGGCGAGGGGATACCCTGTTCAGTTTTACTACGACAACGTGAACAAAGACGAGGTCTCCTTGCGTTTTGCTTGCGATTATTTGGTGAAGGGGCATGTCGTTTATGAAAAGACTTCCTGTGCAATCGAAAACGGCACGTATGTCATTTACGTCAAGCGCTCAACAGAAGAGCAAGCTGTCGATTACGCGGAGGCTGTGACTGCACGCTGGGGCAGCATCCAGATCGAAATGCGTGAATATCAAGAAAATGCACGCGTTTATCCGCTCGTACACACGTTTTATTTCAAGGACGATGACGATGCTCTCTTGCATTTGCAAAGCGACTATTTGTACGTGAATGGACGCGAATGGGAGAAGACATCAGCCGAGGTGGATGAAGATCGGCAGGTTTATATTTACTACGCGAAGCCAGTGTAGGAGGAAGAAAGATGGCACAAACGAAATCGAAGAAAGTAGTCGGAATGTTCGTCGCTGCAGCACTTGCGATCAGCGGTTGTTCTTCCGGGGATGACTATGATGATGATTGCTACGATAACGACAATGACGGCTATTGTGACGATAGCAGCAGCAGTGGGGGTTCGAGCTCTACTTACAGGTCTTACAAGAGCAAATCCGGAGTATCGAGTGGCATAAGCACGAGCAGCTCCAAAGGCGGTATCGGCAGCTCGGGCTATTCCAGCTCCGGGTGAGGTGATGGAAGTGGAAGACCTTAACCGACGAGAACGAGAGGCGCTGTATGGCCCGATGCGGGAAGAGGGCGTATTTACCTGGGATTGGATGTATGGCGAGGAGTATGCGCTTTATGATATCCACCTGATCCCTCCCTCCTTTCGAGAGGAAATCGCGATGGCAACCGAGCGGCTTGGGCAAATTTTTACCAAGGTCGTTCCGGTATTGCAGCGTGCAGAGGACTCCCTGTTGTTGGAACTAGGAGTGCCAAAGCAGGCTTTGCAGGCAGTCAGGATTGTCGTTTCCCAAACAGTGCCGACTGTGATTGGACGCTTTGATTTTGCCCAGACAACAGAAGGATTGAAGATGCTTGAGTGCAACAGCGATACCCCTACAGGAATCGTCGAGGCTTTTTATGTGAACGGTCGTGCTTGTCTCCATTTCCAGCGCGAGGACCCGAATGAAGGGATGGAGCGGCAGTTGCGTTCGGCATTCAGCAAGGTGGTCGACGCGTATCGGGCACAGGGCTATGATACGGATTCTGTCTGGTTTAGCTCGCTCGACTGGCATGAGGAAGACAAGGGAACGACATTGTACTTATTGAACCAATCGGGTCTGTCTGCTCGGTTTGCCGCTTTGGAGCATTTGCGTGTTTGGCAAGATCGTCTCTATGTAAAGGAGAATGAGGAGCTACTGCCAGTCGATGTGCTGTACCGTCTGCATGCTTTGGAAAAGCTGGCGGTAGAACAGGATGAAGATGGCTACCCGACTGGTGAGCATGTGCTTTCGTTGATTGCCCGCAAAAAACTCGCCATTATGAATCCTCCTTCTGCGTTTCTCATTCAGACGAAGGCTTTGCAGGCACTCATCTGGAACTTGCATGAGGCGAATGAATTTTTTACCGAAGAGGAGCACGCGATCATCGAAGCTTATATGCTGCCGACTTATTTTGAAAATCGGTTTGCAGGCAGGGAGGACTATGTCACGAAGCCGATTTTTGGGCGGGAAGGTGGCGGTGTCATGCTGTTTGCATCAGATGGTACGCTGCAAGAGAAGGATCAGGAAGAGTTTTACTGGGAGCAACCGATGATTTATCAGAAACGTGTGGAGCTTCCACGGATAACGGTTCAGACAGTGAAGGGAGCTTATGCTGGGCGGCTACTCTGGGGGTCCTTTTGGATCGGCACAGAGGCATCGGCCATTGTAGCCCGTGTCGGAGGACCGATTACAAACAACCTATCCTATTATTTGCCGGTCGGCATAGACAAGTAGCGAAAGGAGAGGACAATTTACATGTTGGGACAATTGGATTACGTATTGAATTTTTTGGCGTATTTGGCAGTAACCATTCCGATATTGGCTGTGGGAATTTTTGTGTTTACAATCACGACTCCTTACAAAGAATTTGATCTGATCAAGCAGGGGGCACAGACTGACGATCCGAAGAAAATGGCAGCGGCAAAAGCAGCCTCGCACGATTTGGGAGGGAAAATCATCGGTTTGGCAATCGTCCTCGCTTCGGCTGTATACCACTCCGTTAACTTGTGGGATTTAGTCATCTGGGGTATTGTAGGAATGGTATTTCAAGTCATCGTTTTTTATTTGTTCGAATGGGTCACACCATTTAAAGTCGTGTCTGAAATTCCGAACGGGAACGTAGCCGTCGGTATTTTCGCTTCGCGTTTGAGTATTGCAGCGGGCTTGTTGATGGCTGCGCTGATCAGCTACTAAGCATGGAAAGAGGCGTTCACCTTCGAAGTCTGGTGCTCGTGTAGGTTCTCTACATTTGGCTCCTCCCGCTTCAGGTTCTCGCCTCTTTTTCGATGCGGAACAGATCATATTTTGAGCAGGCACTTATGAGCACGGGGAGGAGTCTTTTTGTTCTGGCGCGTCATGTATGAGATTTTTATCATTATGCTAGTGATTACGTATGCGATCCTGTTGTTTGCAGACTTCTCTAATCACCCTCTGCTGACTGATGAACTGATGGACAAGGTAGACAATGCGCTGATCATCATGCTGATTGTCGAGTATTTGGTCCGGCTATGGAGGGCGAAAGACAAACGAAAATTCGTTTTCGCCAACTGGTTCGACCTGATCGCGATGATTCCATTGGACTCTTATTTGTATTTAGCCAGAATCATGCGTGTGCTTCGGCTGGTGCGTATTGTGCGTGCTTCGCCGTTTTTGTTGGGAATCATTCGATCAGGCCCGATGCGTCAAGTAGTTGGTGTCGTCACGATCATCATGCTGTGGAGCTCGACTGCTATTTATTTGCTCGAATACGGTGTAAACGAGAACATCAAAAGCTTCCCGGATGCGTTGTGGTGGTCGATTGTGACAACCACGACAGTCGGCTACGGTGATATTTCGCCCGTGACGGCGGGAGGAAGAATCATGGCGACGATCTTGATGATAACGGGGATCGGAATGCTAGGAGCTTTGACGGCGAATTTTGCTACGCATTGGACAGAGACACATGAAAGCAAAGGCCCGGATGAGAAAGATCGCTTGACCGAAGAGATCAAAAAGCAGACGATCACAAATATCCAACAGATCGAAAACTTGACCGAGCACGAGTATGAGACGCTCAAGGAAAGTATGGATTTGCTGTATCGTCGAACGAGGAAAAAGAGTGAGGAATAAGAGGAGCTGTCAGGTATTGGCCTGACAGCTTTTTTGTTGTGATTACTGTTTTTCTTGAGCGTAATGCTGTACAACAAATTCACGAAAGGTCTGTGCAGCAAGTGACAAGTAGTGCTTTTCATGCCAAACCAAATGAGGAGTCCATTGGCAAACAGGCTCCTCAATATGAAGGAGCGTAAGCGGTGGCAATTCCTTTTTAGCGGCGATTGGTAAAAATGCAACACCAAGGCCAGTGCGTACCAAGCCGCTGATGGCTGCAGGTTCGTCCCCTTCACATACGATATTGGGTAGAAAACCAGCCTCTCGGCAGAAATCATCGGTGATCTCACGGAACATATACCCCGGTTTTAGACTGATGAACGGATCATTTGCTACTTCGCTGAGGTGGATTCGATGGCGGCCTGCGAGACGATGAGCACTTGGCACTGCCAGTACGATCTCTTCTGTCAATAAGGGCAGATTACAGATTCCCGGCCGATCAATCGAGGAAGTAGCGAGGCAAAAGTCGATTTCACCTTTTTCGAGCAGTTGAACCTTCAATTCTTCTGTCGTTGCTTGGGTGATGCGAAAGCTGATGTGAGGATATAAGGATAGAAAAGGTGCCAGTAATTCAGATACTCGATTCAAGGTTGTCGTAGCTAACAAAACACTTCCACGTTCCAATCCAGCCAGATCTGCAATTTCGCGCTTCCCTTCTTCCAGCGCCCCAAGAGCTGTATCCACCTTCTTGAGAAAAGCTTGTCCAAAAACATTCAGGCGGATTTGTCGCCCAATCCGATCAAATAAAGGGACTCCTAATTCTTCTTCCAAGCGAGCGATGGTAACACTGAGAGCTGGCTGGGCGATGTGGAGTTCCTTTGCCGCTTTTGTCATATGTTCCGTACGAGCGACTATCTGAAAATACTTGAGTTGAAGCAATTCCATAGTCGTTACCACCTTACATTGATATGTCCTATGTTATTAATATGATAATGAATTATATATTTTTATTTATTGATGATCAATTTTATAATAAAAGGGTAAGTGGAAACATTGTAAATGATTAAGTATAAAAAGGGGTGAATAATATCATGGATATACAAAAATATCTAGAACATATTCAGGCTGAGAGAAGAAATGAGCTGAGTCTTGCATACTTGTCCCATCTTCAAAAACAACAAGTTCTCCATGTTCACTTTGAGAACCTTGATATTCTTGCCAAAAAACCTCTGTCTTTGCGTGAAGAAGATCTTTTTCAAAAAATTGTCCATGCCAAAAAGGGTGGAGTATGCTACGAGTTAAACGGAATATTTTATTTTCTGCTAAAAGAACTGGGTTATGAACCTTACCTTATGGCAGGAACCGTATATGTTGGAAATGGAGTTTGGGCTCTTGAAAATGCTCACTTGTTCATTATCGTACCGCTTGATAACAAGGAATACTTGGTGGATGTAGGCACGGGCGGTAATTCGCCACGGCTTCCTGTTCCATTAAGCGGAGGTGAAGTTGTTGATAGTGATGGAATGTATCGTGTATATAAGGATGAAACCAAAGCGCTTTTCTATTTGCAAAAGAAGAGCGATGAGGAGTGGGAAACGCAATATCGTTTTGAGACACCTTCCCATCTATGGAATTTAGAGAACATCCATCCAATCTGTGTTCAAACGGAAACATCTCCTAAATCGATGTTCAACAAGATGTATTTCCTTTCGAGAGTAACGGAAAATGGGCGTATCACCCTGTTGGGAAACACGTTGATCATCGTCAACGGCAAAGAGAAAACAAAACGAAAACTGGAAGAACACGAGATTGAGGAAACGGTTCGTCGCTATTTTCAGATCGAGATTTGATAAAAAAATTTAGGAGGACTAATTTATGACTTTAGATCCACAAGCCAAAGCGTATCTTGCACGAGTGAATGATGTTACTTCCCTTCGTGGAGAGCATGGGGAACCAAAAGCTGTATCGAAAGTAGAAGATTTTCAAATTCCTGTAAAGAACGGTGATATCAAGGTTCGAGTTTATACGCCAAATGAAAGAGATTCATTACCTGTTTTTGTTTATTTGCATGGTGGTGGATGGGTGGCAGGAGACATTAATGAAGTGGATACCCTATGCCGAAACATAGCACATGAAGCTGAGTGCATCGTTGTTTCAGTAGAGTATCGCAAAGCTTTTACGCATAAATTCCCGATTCCTCTAGAGGATTGTTATGAAGCTACCAAATGGGTAGCTGAAAATTGTTCCATGCTGAATGCAGATAAAACAAGAATAGCAATTGGTGGGGACAGCGCAGGTGGAAATCTTGCTGCTGGAGTTGCCACCATGGCACAAAAGTACAACAATCTCTCATTAGCGGCTCAAGTATTAGTTTATCCGAACCTCGATCTTACTTTGACTTTCGACAAGGCACAATCATACCGTGACAATGCCGAAGGTTATCTGCTTACGACTAAGGGAGTTTTCTGGGCAGCTCAAAACTATTTAGGTGACGAAATTCACAGATACAATGTATTTGCTTCAGCTTTATTGAACAATGACTTGGAGAATTTACCACCGACACTTATTATTACAGCAGAATACGATCCTTTAAAAGACGATGGTGCGGAATATGCCAAGCGTCTGAAGGAAGCTGGAGTTCCTGTAGAATATAAGTGCTATGAGGGAATGATCCATGGATTCTTTTGGCTGGCTGGGATTATGGATAAAGGGGTTCAAGCACGTTCTCAGGTTTCGAAGTTTTTAAAAGACGTATTTACAACAAAATAACAAACGTTGCAAGCAGCCGCACGAGATAGCGGTTGCTTTTTTATTATGTTCAAGTGGAATATTGATTTTGTTATTTGTTATTGACGGAGCAATCCATCCCAATTATAATTCCGAGTAAACATATATGAATTACAAAATAAGTTTGGATAAGGGGATTATCCGATGGCGAAAACAGCGGTTTTGGTAATTGCTCACGGTTCACCCGATCCTGACTGGTTGACATTGGTGGAATCAGCCGTTTGGCAGTGCCGCACTGATTTGCCAATTCGGGTAGCTTACTTGGGAGGAGTGGAAGGACGAAGCATCAGCGAGGAAGTGAAACGTCTGGAAGCATCAGGAGCGACAACGATTGTCGTCGTTCCGCTATTCGCTACGGCAGGAAGCAATCACGTAGGGGAAATCCGCGCGATGCTTGGACTAGACCCATGGCCGACAGGAGAGACAGACCTGATTCGCGTTCCGGTTCAGGCAAGAATTCTCTGGTGTCCGCCATTGGAGGATCACGGAAATGTCGAGCAGATCGTGGCAGAACGAATCGCAAGTCTATCACGCTTACCTAGTCAGGAGGCTTTGTTGCTCGTCGGGCACGGCAGTGACTTGCCTGGATGTCATGAACGGTGGGAAAAGCTGCTCTTGCGTCTGACATTCCGCTTGCAAAACCGCTATGCATTTGCCGCTGCCGGATATGCGACACTGAGGCCCGATACTCTGTACGATCAAGCCTGTTCACTGGCACAAAAAGGGGATGTCCTCGTGCTTCCTCTGTTCGTCAGCCAGGGCTATTTCACGCGACAAGTAATCCCGAAACGACTTGCGGGCTTGGCTTATCGCTATGAGGGCAGTGCGTACTTGCCCCACCCCCTGATTGCGGACTGGATGAGCCAATCGATTCGAATGGCATTGGTAACTGACATCTTCTCACAAAGGAGCATGTACGAGCATGGCAGAGAGAAAGCAGTGGAAGTGGGCTGCTGATCCATCCCTCAACAAAATGGAGTTTACGAAGCTGGAAAAAGACGGTCTGGATGTCATCGAAACGATCGTAAACACCTATTCCAAAGAAGGCTTCGCATCGATTGAATCTTCTGACATGGATCGATTTAAATGGGCAGGCATCTATCAGCAGCGACCAAAGAACGGCCACTTCATGATGCGCGTGCGCATACCTGGAGGCATTTTGAGCAGCGAACAAGCTCGGGTGCTCGCCAACATCGCGGAAGATTATGGACGTGATCTGGTGGATGTGACCACACGTCAGGCCGTGCAATTTCACTGGCTCACGGTAGAATCGCTCGCTGACATTTTTGATCGGCTCGCCTCTGTGGGACTATCCTCTTTTGAAGCATGTGGAGACTGCCCGCGGCAAATCATGGGGAACCCACTGGCAGGAATTGATCCCAATGAAGTGCTGGATACGCGTCTCATCGTAGCGGAGCTGGAAAAATTCTTCTTGCTCAATCGTGACTTCTCCAATCTGCCACGCAAGTACAAAATATCGCTTTCTGCCAATATTCATAACGTTGCGCATGCGCAAATCAACGATCTGGCTTTCACTCCGGCTAAAAAAGTCATGGCTGGCGAGGAAGTAATCGGCTTTCATGTATGGGTAGGTGGCGGCTTGTCAGCGAAGCCATACTTGGCGAAGCAACTGGATGTGTTCGTTCGACCAGAGGAGGTCGTCAAAGTGGCGGCAGGAGTTACGACTCTGTTCCGCGATTTCGGCTACCGTCAAAAACGTACCCATGCCCGTCTTAAGTTCTTGGTCGCTGACTGGGGACCGGAAAAGTTCAAGGAGCAATTAATAGAGCTGGTTGGAGAGCTTGAGCCGGGTGGTATCGATTTAACCTCGGGCTGGAATGGTGGATACTTTTACGGCATTCACGAGCAGCGCCAAGCAGGACTATATTACGCAGGCTTGTCTGTTCCCGTTGGACGAATGAATGCAGGGGAGCTAAATGAAGTTGCCCGTCTGGCAGACGAATATGGCGATGGAACGATTGGCACCTGTAACACCCAAAATGTCCTGATACGCAACATTCCCGAAGCGAAGGTCGCAGCTTTCCGCAATGAGCCGATAATTGTGAACCGTTTCAAATTGCAGCCCAATACGTTTGTCGGGTATGCCGTATCGTGCACAGGTACGGAATATTGCAATCTGGCTATCGTGGAGACCAAGGAGCGGATGCGTTCGCTGGCTCAATATTTGGATGATACGGTCGTTCTCGAAACGCCGCTGCGCATTCATATGATCGGTTGTCCGAATTCTTGCGGTCAGCGCCAAATTGCGGATATCGGCCTGCAAGGCGCACTGGTCAAGACATCGAACGGAATGGTAGAGGCGTTTGACATCTACGTAGGTGGGACACTGGAGGAACCGCAATTCAACCGCAAGCTCAACGCGCGGATTACTGTAGACAGACTCGGTCCGTTCCTTGCCCAATTGATCACGCTGTACAAGGCGGATCGTCAGGAAGGCGAACCATACTGGCGCTATGTGGAGCGGGTAGGACTTTCCCATATCCAAGCACAGGTTGACTCCATTCTGCAACCAGCGTAATGCTTGTGCGGGTATAGCCAGGTTAAGGGGTGACATGTCATGGCAGAGGAAACAGAGAGCTACCTTTACAAGCTGGAAGCCGTGCTAGAGGAAGGTCGATTACTGACGGTTGTGGTCATCGCCAAAACGGATGAGCGAGCCTTCACTTCAGCTGAGAACAATCTCTTGCGACATACGATAGTGCCACCTCGTATCAGAGAGCTGAGCTTGGTTGAAAAGAAGCCGTTCGGACGCCAAGGAGTCGGGTACGTAGTGGAAACCTCTACGTTTACTTAAATATGGCGAGGGCTCTTCCTGTGAAGGAACCAAGCAGCAAGGAGGACGGATTCGTAATGAACACAGGCAGAGTCGTTTTTGTCGGAGCAGGGCCTGGTGACCCCAAGCTGCTGACGATTCGCGGCATGGAGTCGCTTCGGCTTGCGGATGTGATTGTGTACGATCGCCTAGCAAGCCCGCAGCTTCTCTCGTACGCAAAAAAGGGAGCCACCCTCATCTATTGCGGGAAAGAGGCGGATCATCATACATTGCCGCAAGAAGAGATCAACCTCCTGCTCATCCGGGAAGCTCAAAAAGGGAAATATGTCGTTCGACTGAAAGGCGGGGACCCGAGTATGTTCGGGCGGGTAGGAGAGGAAGCACAGATGTGCCGTGACCATTCTATTCCGTTTGAGATCGTCCCAGGGATTACTTCCGGGATGGCGGCTCCGCTCTATGCGGGGATTCCGCTGACTCATCGTGACTACAACTCTTCCGTCGCTTTTGTCACCGGTCACTTGTGTGAAAAAAATGCGGGAAAGGAACCGGACTGGGCTGCCCTCGCCTCGATGGAAACGTTGGTCATCTACATGGGTGTGAAAAATCTGCCTCGCATCAGGGCGCGCCTTCTTGCGCATGGAAAAGACGTCCATACGCCCGTTGCTCTCGTGCGCTGGGGGACGGTGCGTGAGCAGGAGACGTTGATCGGCAAGCTTGGGACGATAGATAAGGAAGTCGAGCAGGCTCGTTTTGCCGCACCCGCTATCATTATTGTTGGTGAGGTTGTTCGTCTGCGAGAATCGCTGAATTGGTACGAATCACGCCCCTTGTTCGGACAACGAGTAGCCGTTGCAGGAAGAACAAGCGATGAAGGAAATAGCGAGCTCGTAATTGCATTGGAGCAGTTGGGCGCCGAAGTCCTACCGATTCCTTTGATCAAACGCTGCACGTTTGACACACCATTGACAGAGCTAGCCACTTATCGTTGGCTCGTCTTCGAGAATGAGCAGCAAGTATTCTTTTTTACTTCTGCCTTGCGACAACAGCGTTTTGATGTACGGCGCTTGACGAGCAAGCTGGCTGTTTGTGGGCAACTGGCTTTTGAGGCTTTCGAGAAACGGGGGATATATCCGGACTTGGTGCTGGATGAGAACACATCACTGCTCGCATTCCCTGACCTGCTTGCCTTGGAAAAAGAAGAGCAGGTGCTTTGCATAGGGGCAAGGAAGCCGCAAAGAATCACGTTGGGCCACGGCAAGGTGATTCAAGTGATCCAAGCAGGCACAGTGGAATGGGATGAGAAGCACCTCGGTGCGAAAGAGGCAGGATTGTCATTTGATTGGCTTGCGACGGATGACGCTCATACGCTGTCAGCGCTGGCGCAATTCGCCGGCAATGCCTGGTCAAAGACACCGATCGTATGTGTCGGGAAGGAAACAGCAGCTGCGGCGAGAGAAATGGGCTGGCAAACCGTAAGCAGCCATGAAGATAAAGCGATCCATATAAATCAGCTCATGGCGTGCGCGACCATGCCAAGCGTGGGCAGACGCTTGTCTTGTCGACGACTAGTTCGCAGGAAGGATCGTACGCTGAATGATCAAGGAGGGGGCACATGAGCCAGCTAAATTTTGCGACAGCTACAGAGGAACAACTCGCTTCCATCAATAATAGTCTCGCAAAGGGCGACACCATAGATGTAATCAGATGGGCCTACCAAACGTTTTCAGATGATTTGATTTATTCTTGTAGCTTTGGGGCCGAGGCCATGGTGCTGCTCGATATGATCAGTGGAATAAAAAAGGATGCCAAGGTCACTTTTTTGGATACGAATCTCCACTTTTCCGAGACGTACAGCTTGATTGAGCAGGTGAGAGCGAGGTATCCTGCGTTGCAGATAACGGTCAAGCAGCCGGACATCACGCTGGCACAGCAGGCAGACCTCCATGGCGAAGAATTGTGGAGCAGGCAGCCGGATATGTGCTGCCATATCCGCAAAGTACAGCCGATGGAAAGTGTGCTGACCGGAGCGGTTGCATGGTTGTCAGGACTACGCAGAGAGCAGTCGGCCACGAGAGCGAATGTCGATTTTATCAATCGCGATGAAAAATTCCAGTCGCTAAAAATATGCCCGCTCATTCATTGGAAGTCGGAGGAAGTATGGCAGTACATTCGGGCATTTGAATTGCCGTACAACCCCCTTCACGACCAGAGCTATCCGAGCATCGGCTGCGCTCCTTGTACTCGTCCTGTAAAAGAGGGCGAGGATTCGAGAGCAGGGCGCTGGGCGCAAGCAGGGAAAACGGAATGTGGCTTGCATCTCGCAAGGTAACGAAAAAGAGAAGAACAAACCAAGGATAGGAGGGGCTTTTGTATGAGTGGGAAACCTCACGGGGGAGAGCTGGTAAACCGTTTTGATCCACAGGCAGACCTGTCGGTGACTACGCATGAGGTAGAGATAGATGCATTTGCACTCGCAGATCTGGAGTTAATCGGGATTGGGGGCTACAGTCCGCTTGAGGGATTTTTGAATCGTGCGGATTATATTTCTGTCGTAGAGCAGATGCGACTGGTAGATGGTACCGTTTGGAGCATTCCGATTACGCTTCCGGTCTCGACCACTGTCGCAGGAGCCTTGCAGATTGGAGACAAGGTGCGGTTGAGCCATCAAGGTTCGGTCTATGGCATTCTTGCGATCACCGATATTTATTCACCTGACAAGGAGCGTGAAGCCCGGCTCGTCTATGGTACCGACGATACGAATCATCCTGGGGTGAAAAAACTACTGGAGCGTCCCGCCGTTTATTTGGCTGGCCCCATTACGTTGGTAAGGCGCGCCGAAAAAGGTCGCTTTGCCAGCTATCACTACGATCCAGCACAAACGAGAGAAAGATTTGCCGAGAAGGGCTGGAAAACGATTGTCGGCTTTCAGACGCGCAACCCAGTCCACCGCGCGCATGAATACATCCAGAAGTCAGCACTCGAAATCGTCGACGGTCTCTTTTTAAATCCTCTAGTGGGCGAAACGAAGGCAGATGACATCCCAGCGGATGTGCGGATGAACAGTTATCAGGTATTGCTGGAAAAATACTATCCGGCTACCCGGGTAGAGTTGGCCGTGTTCCCAGCTGCGATGCGTTATGCAGGACCGCGGGAAGCGATTTTTCACGCACTGGTGAGGAAGAATTACGGCTGCACTCATTTTATTGTAGGTCGGGACCACGCGGGTGTTGGCAACTATTACGGGACGTACGATGCCCAGCATATTTTCCGCCAGTTCCAGCCAGAGGAGCTAGGGATTACGCCATTATTTTTCGAGAACAGCTTTTATTGTAAGAGCTGCGAAAACATGGCCTCTACCAAAACATGCCCGCATGATAGTGAGCACCATGTCGCGCTGTCCGGAACAAAAGTGAGGGAAATGCTGGCGCGCGGGGAGGCTCCGCCACCTGAATTTAGCCGTCCTGAGGTCGCGCTGGTCTTGATCGAAGGGATGCGACCGGTGTCCGTATCATAATCGGCTAGAAGAAAGCGGTTGTAAGAGAGGAGAGAGACAATGAGTAGAGAGGGCACCGCGAATATCGTATGGCATCCAACGACGGTAACCAAACAAGACCGTCAAAAGCGTGCAGGCCACAAAAGCTGTGTCTTATGGTTTACGGGGCTGTCTGGTTCGGGTAAATCGACGTTGGCTAATGCAGTCGAACACGAATTGCATCAAAGAGGACTAGCCAGTTACGTACTGGATGGTGACAATATACGTCACGGCTTAAACCGCGGATTGGGGTTTGGGGCAGAGGACAGACGGGAAAATATTCGCCGAATTGGCGAGGTCGCGAAGCTGTTCGTAGATGCAGGCTTGATTACCTTGACGGCATTTATCTCTCCTTATCGGGAAGACCGGGAGCTTGCGCGTAATCTGGTAGAGGCAGGAGAATTCATCGAGGTATACGTAAAATGTTCATTGGATGAGTGTGAGCGCCGGGATGTGAAGGGACTATACCAAAAAGCGAGAAGTGGAGAGATTGGTCAGTTTACGGGGATTTCAGCACCGTATGAAGAGCCTGTTCAAGTGGAACTGGTCATTGAAAGCGACAAGCAGACAATTAAAGAATCTGTCCAGAGTGTCCTTACATACCTGGAAGAGCAGCAAATTCTCTAGTTTTATGGGGATGTAAAAAAGCACGACGCGAGAGGCGCCGTGCTTTCTTCGTGAGGAAAAATATTACTTCGTAGTGGTCGCTGCTTCTTCAGCTTCCAGATCCTCAGTCAATTCTTCCATCCATTTTTGTTGATCAACCATGCTTTCAGCGATTGGACGAACAAAGCCTTTGTCGCTAAAGCTGTTGATTGCTTTTTCATCTTTCACCAGCTGTTCTACAGTCAGACCAGCATCTTTTGCTGGCGCATTGAACTTGGTTGCTTTTCCGAAGTTGTATGCATATTGATCAGCAGCCAGACCGATTGTCACTGCTTGCTTCATTTCAGGAGCTTGGAAAGTTACGCTCAGATCGCTTGTTTGTTTCACAGGCATTTTGTTGCTGTCGATGTAGAAGTCGAGGTTCCAAGCGAGCTTGTGGAAGCCTTCTTTTTTCATTTCTTCTACGATTTTTTCAGGTGTGTATACTTTACCTGTTTCTTCCAGCCATTTTTTCGCTTCAGCCATGCCTTCGTTGACCATTGCTTCTGCAGTTGCACGCTTCTCAGCTTCTGTAGTTTTCTTGCCCAGTTCTGGATACAGATCTTCTGTCATGGAAGTGGTCAGTACCATCATATCGATCGCAAAATCTTTTACTTCTTTGCTAGCTACTGCATCGTTAGCTGTGAAGAAGAACATTTTCACGAGTTCTTTTGCGTCGATTTTTACAGTTACGTGAGTCGCTTCTACTTTTTCACCGTTCGGCAATGTAACGGATTGTTTGCCATGGTTTTTCGCGTCTGTCAATGTATAGCCATATTTACTTACATACTTTTTAACAAAGTTGAAAGTAAGGTCGTTCATTTTGTCTTGGTAGTCTTTCAGCTTCGCAGCGTTAGCAGCATCGGAGCCGCCAAACTCAGCCATGAAAGGATTGGATGCGCTCGAATCGATTACCAAGTACTTGCTGTCCAGTGGAGACTTCACGTAGACTTTATCTTCGTCAACGATCGTTTCAACAGATGCTTTTTTGTCACCTGTCCACAGCTTGTTGTCGCGCAGGAGTTTGTCGTCTTTAACTTCTACTTCAAACTTCACAGTATCCATATCCAGCTGGGAGCCTTTTACTGTTACGCCTGCTTTCAAAGCGGACAACAACGCCGTTCCTTCTTTGTCAGCCGTTTCTCCGAATGCTTCAGGCAATTTCTCAACGTCGCCTGTCAGCTTCAAGGAGCCTTCAAAATCATAGTTTGGCTTTTCAATTGTCGCTACGATAGAATCACGCACCAGGGATGCCTCGCCAGCACAACCGGTCAGCAATACTGTACCTGCTACCAGAAGGGCGCTTCCTTTTTTCCACATGATGTGTTCCTCCCCTATGTATATTATTTTTTATTCCCTTCTTCTTCTACGCACAAGTAGAGAAAAGGTTTCGCAAAAACGGAAAAAAATCACAATCCAGCTAATTCTGCCCCATTTTCGTGGTAAGATGAAGGGGAAAAGATGGTTAGTGAAGAAAGGGCGTTGCAACATGTGGTCGTGGCTTCAAAAGCTGATGAACTTTTTTCAGGGAGAAAGAGAAGAAGAAATAGAGGAAGAAGGCCGTCCAGTAGGTACCGGTAACCCAACAGGTAATCCCGTTCCCCGTCAGCCTCAGCCTCAGGCGAAAACAAAAAGCATCTACCCAAAAGAACGGGTAAGCAATCGAGATATAGAAGACAATGTGCGTCAAAGAAGAGAGCGTCAGTTTCGTTTTCCAGTTGTCCCGGATGACTATTTGGACAAGAAGCGTAATCATAGCGTAAATCCTGCCGAATCGAATGAACGCAGTCGTCAGCAGGCACCTCGTGAGAGATTCGAGCCCAAGCGTGAAACGGTGCGGCCAGGAAATGATCGTGTGCTGGAAACAAAGACAGAGCCTGTTTTCGAGAAAAAGAAACCTGAGCTTGTCAAAAACAACATCGAGATACCGCAGCGTCCAAACCGTACGCCGCAAAAAGAAGCGGAAAAAGTAACGAGACCCGTTTTTTCTACAGAAGAAAAGCGTGCCTACCAGCCGTCTGAAATCGTTTCCCCTGTTTATGGGAAGATAACCCCCGCGACGCGCGAGGCAGAGCATCGGATTCATACGACTGCGGGAATCATATATCCGCGTCTGGAGCAAGAAGAGCATTTGCAGCAGGTGAAGCAGTGGGAACAAGAGATGAGCGAGCGGTATTTTCCAGAGGAGCAAGAGACTGCTTCTTTTGAGCAAAATGAACCGCAGCATGTTGTTGGAGATGAATCTATACATAACGAAAGAGAAGAGACTGCTTCGGAGTCTGCTATGGCAGAAGCTCTTGATTCAGAACGAGAGGTTGTTGCTTCCATACAAATGGAAGAGACGGTAGCAGAAGAAATAGCAGGGAAAATGATAGATACGGAGTTGCAAGCTACGGATCTGCAAGATTCTGATGTTGATGCTTTTGAGCCAAAAGGCGAAGAGATTGTAGCTCGGGAGAATGAGGAAGAAGAGGCACAAACTGAAGAGATAGAACTCGCAGAATCAATGGCGAGCGAGAATTCCGAAGAGAAGGAATCGGAGTCTATTGGGCAACCAGAACCGACAGACTACTCTCAAACGATGGAAGAGCGACTAGCCCATGAGGAAGCCGAGCATAGATTGATCACTACACGCAGTGCGGTTGTGCAGGTGGAGAGCGAGAATGATGGCGATCACGTGGAGTCTCCTTCTGCTGGGGAGGAGAATCAAGAAGACGCAACAGAGCTAGAGAGCGATGGCCTTGAAGAGCCTGCCTATGCATCTGCAATTAGCAGATTGCTAGAAAGGGCAGAAGTAGATTCACCACAGGAGCTCAGTTCAGCAGAAGTGGGTTCGGTTTCCGAAGATACGCCAGAGCAAACAGAGCCAACTGAACCTGAATCTATTGTTCAACAAATTGTGGAACCAGTTGTGGAATCTGTAGAACCGATTGTAGAACCAGTTGCTGAATCCGTTGCAGAAACCATACCAGAATCCGTTCCAGTCTCTGTCCCTGCTGCATCCGCTGCACAGCCCGTGAACATGTCTCAGGTATCCATGACGAAGCAACCTGCGTCTGCTCCGGTAAAAGACTCGTCCACTGAAGCTGACCAAGGAGCAGAGTCAGCACAGCCGCCATACGACTTGCCGGATTTGGGACTGTTGAATCCGAGCCCGCCGGTTAGCGATGACGACGATGAGCATACCCAAATTCAAAAGCTGTTATTGGAAGAGACGCTCGCGAATTTCAATGTCAGCGCTCAGGTAGTAGGGATTGTCAAAGGTCCATCCGTGACACGCTTTGAGCTGCAACCGGCTCCCGGCGTAAAAGTGAACAAGATTACGGGATTGATTGACGATATCAAACTGAATTTAGCTGCCAAAGACATTCGCATCGAGGCACCGATTCCAGGTCGCAATGCCATCGGAATCGAAGTCCCGAATATGTCCAGCCAGCCTGTATTAATCGAAAAGATCATCAGCTCAGACAAGTTTCAGGAGCATTCCTCTCCGCTGGCGGTCGCACTCGGTATGGACATCGGCGGAGAGCCGATTATTGCGGATATTAAAAAGATGCCGCACGGTTTGATTGCCGGCTCGACAGGCTCAGGTAAAAGTGTCTGCATCAACTCTATCATCGTCAGTCTGCTTTACAAGGCGACTCCTGAGCAGGTGCGATTGCTCTTGATCGATCCGAAAATGGTGGAGCTCGCCCCTTACAATCATTTGCCGCATCTGGTTACGCCGGTCGTGACGGAGGCCAAGCAAGCAACGGCTTCTCTCAAGTGGGCCGTGGAAGAAATGGAGAAGCGCTATGCGCTGTTCGTAGATGCGGGTGTTCGCGATATTGAACGCTACAATCAGACGACAGATGATCAGCTGCCTTATATCGTAATCATCATCGATGAGCTGGCTGACCTGATGATGGTCTCGCCGCAGGATGTGGAAGATTGCATTATCCGGATCGCTCAGAAGGCACGTGCTTGCGGTATTCATTTGCTTCTGGCGACACAGCGCCCATCCGTAGATGTTATTACCGGAAACATCAAGGCAAACGTACCGACTCGTCTTGCTTTTGCCGTGTTCTCCCAAGTTGACTCACGTACGATTCTCGATCAGTCTGGGGCAGAACGACTGTTGGGTAGAGGGGACATGCTGTTCCTTGAGAGCGGCACGACTCCAGTTCGTCTGCAAGGGAACTTCGTTTCAGATGACGAGATCGAGCGAATTACGCACATGATCAAAAAGCAAAGAAAGCCTGCTTACATTTTCAGCAAAGAAGATTTGGAGCAGCAGGTTGCATCGTTTGACAGCGGAGATGATCCGTTGTATCTAGAAGCGCTCGTGTTCGTGGCCGATCAAGGACAAGCTTCTGCATCTGGATTGCAACGCCGTTTCCGCGTCGGATATAACCGTGCCGCTCGTCTCATCGAAATGATGGAGGCAGATGGGTACGTCGCAGGACAAAGCGGCGGTAAGGCTCGCGCTGTCCTTATTTCCAAGGAGGACGCACAAGCCGTAGTGGAGGGATCGACACTCCTGTAAAAAACGAGGGTCTTGCATGGAGCAAGGCCCTTTCTACACAGGTGAGTTGCCTAAATATTCAGTAAGGTAGTATGCTATAGGATAGATGTGAGATGGAAAGGAACGATGACGATGAATCCGCTGGCGAAAAAGTATCAGGAGATTGACGACAAAATTGTCTTGTTCAATGAAGAGTATTATTTGAGCGTGGAAAAAATCGACATTACCGCAATGACGCTGGAAAAAAGGGAGTCGCTCTTTAACCAGCTGTACGATTTCGATAGTTCGGATATGGAACTGGAGATCGATGTCTCCGAGGAAGAAAAGGGCGTCTGGTACCTGCAATTACTCGTACCGCATGTATTGACGCTGCCTGAGGCTGCCAAAAGACGCATCGAAAATGGAACCAATCAACTCACCCAGCATTTGAGTGAACAGGCAGATGAGCTCGTGAGAACGCAATTGCTCGGGGAAGAAATTTATACCTATGTAAAACGCTACAATCCGGATTTGGAGCGTATTGCCTAATAACAAACATCCATCTATCCCACAACGAGGGGCAAGATGGATGTTTTTCATTCCCCTTAGCTTTTGGCCGTTTTGGTCGTTAGCCAGGTGCAGGCAGTTTTATTTGTCGTAATCGCAATCCATTCGCATGGTTGATTGTTTACAGGAGTGATCAAGCGCAGTGTATCGCCTTTGAGACCGCCGTATTTGACGGAGGCGCTGGGGGCTGTTGCGACATACACCACACGTTCGTTGATGGAAACAGTTGGGATAAAGGTAGAGTTTTCGGATTTGTAGCCGCTAGTGAGGGAAACAGGAACAGGGAGGTTTTTCATGGAGAGGGTTATTTTATCCGAAGACTTGTGATAAAACATTTTTCCAGTAACCTGGCTGAAGTCGCCACCATCCACGGTGACTACCAATGGGTACGTTCCGGTGCCGAAGAGCATGATCGCGTGATCAGAACCGGAATAACGGTTATTGATGAGGGAGACATTTCCGCAGCGGTTCAACGAAATGTTTTGGGTCAACCGAGGGTCAAACGAACAGTCTCTCACGGTAACCTGTCTTTCGGCGAGTACATCCCATGGCTCCAAGCTCAAGGCATAGCCGCCGATGGAAGTAGCTGTATCGTTGGCCTCGAAGCTGCAGCCATCAAATACAAGACCTACGTCCGAATAATCCACGGTCAGACCGGTACCAACCGTCTTTGTACTTCCTTGTGCGGTCGTATGCAATACCCAGCGACAGTTGCTGAAGGTCATGTTTTTCATAAAGTTCACCCGATTTTTCTGATCAGGTGCCGTATAAAAAACCGAGGAGCTGATACAGCCTGTCATGCCAGTGAGACTGAAGCTGGCGAGCGAAACAAGCTGACTACCTTGCACGACCATCGGGGAGGACAGATCTCCTTCCAAGTCGAGCTGTTGACGGCAAGAGATATTGCTTAGGTTTACGAACATGGGTGTGGCTCCGTCGAACCCTGCATTGAGCTCGACCTCAAAACGATCACACGCTACATTCGCTGCATTCAGACGTTCCAGGCCACCCGTCACCGTAATATCTGAGCGTGTACGCTTGCGGTTGTCACTGTAAAAATCGGTAATTTGCACGGTGCGGACATAGGAGTTCGTTTCTCCGGCAAAGTAAAAATGGTCGGCGATTCCATCCGTACACCATACTTGTCGTAGCGCTACATAATTGATATAGCTGCTAGGACCGCCACCACGAATGTAGAAATCGGCGCTATGCTCGTAATCGTAAGGATCGGGAGGCAGTGGGTTTGCTCTGGCATTGGAATCAATCTTTAGGTTGGTGACCACAAAAGAATCCGCATCACCATCCATGGATGTAATCGAGAACAGCCAGCGCCAATCTGCGGCAGTCGAATTGGCTTTCCTTTTTAACACGGAGTAAGGACCGATTCCCAGCATCACTAGGCTTTTTCCTGTTCCCAGGATGACCTCTAGCCTGTTTGGTTCAATGATATAGGTGCCAGCAGGGAAAAACAGAGGAATTTGCAAGTTCAGAGCAGCAGTCAAGGCAGCCTGAATTGCTTGGGTATCATCGGTCACTCCATCCCCCTTTGCTCCGTACGTTTTTACATCAATCCACATAAAAGCATTCTCCTCCAAAAAATGGGTAGACAAGATTGTCTTCTTTTCATTTCATTCAACCATTTCTCAAATGTTGACAACCATTTGGTAAAAAGGGCATGGACTACATAAAAAATGTGTTCCATAAACTTCGGGCAGCCACTGGCATATTTGTCCTAGAACCTCCGTATGAATAAGCAAAGAGGTGGATAGTATGTCGATTTTGGTGACAGGCGCAGCTGGATTTATCGGTTTTCATGTAGCACGACGGCTTTTGGAACAAGGACAGACGGTGTGGGGGGTAGATAATTGCAATGAGTATTATGACCCGGTCTTGAAGAGCAAACGACTGGAAATCCTCCAAGCGTATCCATCATTTCGTTTTTTCAAAGCGGATATTGCAGATCAGAGCAAAATGGACGAGTTGTTCCGAGAAATGGAGCCGGAGATTGTCATTCACTTGGCTGCTCAAGCGGGCGTCAGGTACAGTCTGGAAAATCCTCATGCTTATACGACCTCCAATATCACCGGGTTTCTGAACATTTTGGAAGGGTGCCGACGGTCGAGAGTCAGGCATTTGCTCTACGCATCCTCAAGCTCCGTCTACGGAGGGAATACAAAGCTACCATTTGCTGAGTACGATCCCGTAGATGAGCCGGTCAGCTTGTACGCAGCGACGAAAAAAGCCAATGAACTGATGGCCTATACCTATAGTCATTTATACGGCCTGCCTGCAACGGGACTTCGTTTCTTTACGGTATATGGGCCTTGGGGACGACCCGATATGGCGCTCTATACGTTTACCAAGGCGATTTTGTCGGGAGAGCCTGTCCGCATTTTCAACTACGGCAACATGACAAGGGACTTTACGTATGTGGACGATATCGTCGAAGGGATGCTGCGGCTGATGAATCGAATTCCCCAAAGGGAAGGGGATAAGGCGCCGTATGAGGTGTTCAATATCGGGAATCACCAGCCGATCGATTTACTTACGTTTCTTTCGATTCTGGAAGAGAAGCTGGGTAAAAAGGCTGTTCGCGACTATTTGCCCATCCAGCCGGGGGATGTTCCTGCTACCTATGCGTCAGTGGAAGCTCTGTATGAGGCGACAGGCTTTCGACCGAAAACACCAGTCGATGTAGGGATATCTCGCTTTGTAGACTGGTACGTCAGCTATTATGGTGTGGCTCATGCGTAAAAAAGTGGGTGTAGTAGGTCTTGGATATGTAGGACTGCCTGTCGCGATTGCTTTTGGGCAAGTGCTTCCAGTAGTTGGTTTTGACATAGACGAAAGACGCATACGCAGTCTGGAGGGCGGAATGGATGAAACGGGAGAGATGTCGACGAATGAGCTAAAGCGAGCCAACATCACGTATACAGATGACCCCGCAAGTCTCGCAGCGTGCGATTTTATCATCATCACGGTACCCACTCCTGTCGATTCTGCGAAACGGCCCGATATGCGGGCACTCATTCTCGCATCTGAAAGCGTTGGGCAACATCTGAGTTCAGGGACCATCGTCGTCTATGAATCGACCGTTTATCCAGGGGTAACAGAAGAAATTTGTATTCCTGTATTGGAACAAGCGTCTGGAAAGCTAGCGGGGACTGATTTTTTCGTCGGTTACTCACCTGAACGAATTAATCCGGGGGATCGGGAACGGAGATTGTCCCAAATCGTCAAGGTCGTTTCAGGGCAAGATCGCCAGACGTGTGAAACGATTGCCGAGATGTATGGGTTGATTGTAGAGGCGGGTATTCACAAAGCGCCTTCGATTCAGGTGGCTGAGGCAGCCAAGGTGATTGAGAACACGCAACGCGACATCAATATCGCCTTGATCAATGAGCTCTCGATTATTTTTGACCGCTTGGGCATTTCTACGGCAGATGTACTCGAAGCAGCACGGACCAAATGGAATTTCCTTCCCTTCTCTCCAGGACTCGTCGGTGGTCATTGCATTGGCGTCGATCCGTACTATTTGACATACAGGGCGGAGAGTGTGGGTTATCATCCGCAGGTCATACTGGCTGGACGACGGATCAATGACGGAATGGGCAAGTTCGTTGCGACCTCACTCGTGAAGCAAATGATCTGGCAAAATATTGCGATTCAAGGCTCGCGAATTACGATCATGGGCATCACCTTTAAAGAAAACGTGTCGGACATTCGCAATAGTCGGGTCATCGACATTATTCAGGAACTAAAGGAGTTCGGAGTAGAGGTCCAAGTGACAGATGAATTGGCTTGTCCAGAGCGGACGAGAGAGGAATACGGTATTCAATTACGAGAGTGGGAAGACCTGCAGCCTGCCCACGGAATCGTATTGGCCGTACCCCATGAGCGATATCTGCACCTGGGATGGGAGGAGCTTGCAGGGCTCTTGTATCAGGGGCAAGGTGTCATCGCAGACGTGAAAAGCGTGCTAAATCGCGAAACATGCCCGGCAGAAATTAGTCTGTGGCGTTTATGATGACCATTCTTTGAATAACGATCACCTGGAGCGGATGAATATGAGCTACCGGAAGAGAAGATTCTGGTTAAGCTTATCGGACGCAGGAATTATCAGCTTGGCTGTCTGGTTGGCCTGCCTGGTTCGATTTGATTTTTCTTTCGCGGAGATAAGCGAATATCAACCTATGTATTTGATGATGGGCCACGTACTGTTCGTCGTGACAGGCATGCACTTTGCTCAACTCTATCGAGCTGTTTTCCGCTATGTCAGTGTTCGCGAACTGGTCTCGATCATTTTAGCTACGAGCTTTTCCGTTTTAGCTCTCTATCTGGTACTGAAAATGACGTACCTGCTTGGTTGGTCCATCCGATTTCCCACCTCACTTTTTCTCATGACGCTCGCCTTTGTCTTGTTCGGGATCACAGGCTCCCGGTTTGTATGGAAGTGGTGGTATGAAGAGCGGGAGAAAAGAACCCAGGATCGCAGGCGCACATTAATTATCGGGGCAGGTAGCGCAGGTGTGCTCGTAGCCAGGGAGATGAAAACCTCGCCTTTGTCGGAGCTACGTCCAGTGGCTTTTATCGATGATGAGCCCAGCAAACAAAATCTGCGTGTGTACGGCCTGCCAGTTGTAGGGAATCGGGCTGACATCGCCCGCGTCGTGCAACGACTTTCCATATCAGACATCGTGATTGCCATGCCATCCGCTTCCCGGCAGACGATTAAGGAGATTTTCGACATTTGCAAAACGACGAGAGCGAGCGTCAAAATTTTGCCGCATGTAGCAGACATCATCAGCGGAAAAATCACGATGAACATGATTCGGGATGTAGCATTGGAGGATTTATTGGGAAGGGAGCCTGTTCAGGTCAATCTGGAAGAGATTACGGGGTACTTGCGGCAGCAAGTCGTACTTGTGACAGGAGCGGGCGGCTCGATTGGGTCCGAGCTTTGCAGACAAATAGCTAGATTTGGTCCAAGGAAACTGCTTCTCTTGGGGAACGAAGAGAACGGCATTTTTGAAATGAGCCTGGAGCTCTCGCGTTTGTTTCCTGAACAGGAAACGGTCAGCCTGATTGCAGATATTCGTGACAGACAAAGAATTGCTTCGATTATGCATGAGTATCGTCCCGCCGTTGTGTTTCATGCGGCAGCCCACAAGCATGTGCCGTTAATGGAGAACAACCCGTGTGAGGCATTAAAAAATAACATTTTGGGTACGAAAAACGTTGCGGAATGCGCGCTGGAAACCAGCGTTTCTCATTTCATCCTGATCTCGACGGACAAGGCAGTGAACCCAACCAGTGTGATGGGTGCCACGAAAAGGATCGCTGAGCTTCTGATCCAGGGTTATAACCATTTCGGACTTACCCGTTTTGCGGCTGTTCGTTTTGGAAATGTCCTGGGGAGCAGGGGGAGTGTCGTTCCTGTTTTTCTCAATCAAATCCGGGCAGGTGGACCGATTACCATTACGCATCCAGATATGGAGAGATTCTTTATGACCATTCCTGAGGCTGCCCAGCTCGTCATCCAGGCGGGAGCACTCGCTCAGGGAGGGGAGATATTCATTCTCGATATGGGGAAACCGGTCAAAATTGTCGATATGGCCCTCGACCTGATTCGCTTGGCAGGCTTGGAGCCCGGTAAGGATATTCCGGTTGTATTCACGGGAGTTCGTTCGGGTGAGAAGCTGTACGAAGAAATTTTGACGGAGGAAGAAGGCTTGTCGTCTACTTGCCATAATCGCATCTTTATTGGGAAGCCGCTCGATTTTTCCTGGAATGAGCTCTTGGCAGGGATCGCCCGGTTGGAGCAAATTGCAGACAAGGGAGCGACGATGGAGGACAAACAAACCATTATCGAGACTTTGCAAGGGATCGTTCCTGGCTATCAATCCACTTCTTACGTGAAGGAAGAGTCTACGCCAGTCCCTTATCAAGTGGCGATCGGATGAGCGTCAGCAAATGGAAGGAAAAGATTGCCTTGATAAAGTGGAAGCGGCTGCTTGTATGGGGAGGATTGATTTGTCTCATCAGCTTGAGTGGCTATGGTGTGTATGTCTATCTGTCGTTAAAAGAAACGGCCAGTAAAATGTATCTCCCTGTCCGCACGCAGAAATCTGTCGAGGTACCTGTAGCGACTGCACCAGCTACTGTGAGGCAATCGCCGACCGTGAATTCCCAAGAAGCAACTACAACGTCTGCGGCTGAAGTGGAGAACTCCGCTATCTTGTCCAAAGAACCGCTCACTCTGCTGCTTCTTGGCGTTGATGAACGAGAGAATGACAAGGGGCGCTCTGATGTCATCCTCGTACTCTCCGTCAACCCGAAAACGAAATCTGCGTTGCTCCTCAGCATACCGCGTGATACGCGAACCGCTATGGCTCACAAAGGTACTCAGGATAAGATCAATCACGCATATGCATTCGGTGGAGTGCAACAGACAGTAGACACCGTCGAACAGTTTCTCCAATTTCCCATTGATTACGTGGTGACCGCGAATATGGAAGGATTCGCAGGTGTGATCGATGCGCTGGGAGGAGTGGAAGTCAACAACAAGCTTGCCTTTACTTATGCGGATTACACCTTTCCAGTAGGTCCCATCCAGTTAGACGGGAAGCAAGCCTTGGTCTATGCTCGCATGCGCTACGAAGATCCGAGAGGCGACCTCGGGCGCAACGAAAGACAGCAGGAAATCATCAAGGCATTGCTGGACAAAGGTGTAACCCTTGCAGCGCCTACCCGATTGAATGACGTCCTTGCGACGATGGAGAAATACGTGAAAACGAACATGACCTTTGATGTGATGAAACAGCTTGCCTTAAGCTACAGCACGGCAGTTACCTCCGTCGAGACGATTCGTTTGGAAGGAAAGGGTCAAATGATCAATGGAATCTACTACTATATCGTCAGCCCGCAAGAGCGTGAGAGGTTGACCGAGAGTCTTTCAACTTTTCAAAAACAAATCGAACCTCCCGTACAATTGCCGAAAGAAGGAAGTGACAGCATGGCGGGGCAAAGGGGGAAGCAGGATGAATGAGGAGCTTAATCTTCGTGAAATACTTCTGATGTTGTTGAAGCGATGGAAGCTGATCCTTTTGATTACGTCTTTATGCACCATCGGAACAGCGCTCGTGAGCTTCTATTTACTGACACCAATTTATCAGGCGAAGACGGAGATATTAGTGAATCGCTCGCTGGATTCAACCGTAGAGAGCATGTTATCCGTCGCGGAAATTGATTCCAATCTGAAATTGATTGAGACCTATCGGGTGATAATTGAAAGTCCGCGGGTGATGGAGCGCGTGCTCGAAGTGATCGGGGCGGGCGCTACGATGGAGGATCTGCTGCTTCAAACGAAGGTGGAGCCAGTTAAGGACTCGCAGGTCATTTCCATTACAGTAGAAGATCCGGATCAGGGCAGAGCTGTGCTCATCGCCAATACAATCGCGACGACCTTTCAGGAAGAAGTCGTCAAAATGCTTAGCATGAACAACGTGCATATTTTGGCAGAAGCCCGAAACAATCCGGCGGCCATTCCAGTGAGTCCAAAACCAATCCTCAATTCGGTGATCGCCTTTGTCCTCGGGTTGGCAACATCTATGGTCGTCGTCTTCTTGTTGGTGCAGATAGATACCCGACTTCAATCGGAAAAAGAAGTGGAGGAGTATTTAGGCTTACCTGTACTGGCAACGATTGCGGTGATTGACAAAAAAACGCGGAAGGCTTTTCGCCAGCCCAAGGTGGAGGAAGTGAGGAATGAGTATGAGAAGGCAGAAGCCTGATGATCGTTACCAAAAGCTGATCGCCCATTGGGAGCCGCTGTCTCCGCTGGTAGAGGGCTACCGTACCCTTCGCTTAAACATTCAGTTTTCCATGGGCGACAAGCTGATGCAAACGATTTTAGTCACCAGTCCAGGGGCTTCTGAGGGAAAAACGATCACCGCTGCCAACCTGTCCTTGATGATGGCAAAGGATCGCAAAAAAACGGTGCTGCTTGATTTTGACTTGCGCAATCCGCGGGTACATTTCACCTTTGATATGCCGAATCTGTACGGAATTAGTTCTTACTTTTCGGATATGTGCCAGATTGACGATATTATTCAACCATCTGGCGTGTCAGAGCTGTCGATCATTACGGCAGGGCCAATCCCGCATAATCCGGCGGAAATGCTCGGAACGCCACGGCTCTTGGAATTGATGGCATACCTGCGCCACAATTTTGATTTTGTGATTGTCGACAGCCCGCCATTAATCGTAAGCGACGCAATGGTGCTGGCAAGGGAAATGGACGGCTGTGTCATGGTGGTGGATGCAAGCAAGACGAAGCGGGATTCTGCTGTCAAAGCGGTAGAGCAGTTAAAAGCGGCAGGAGCCAATCTGCTCGGTGTTGTTCTCAACAACAAGAAGGTAGGGAAGAGAGAAGGCTACTACGGATATGGGTACAACGCATAGCAGAAAGCGGGGCGTTTGTAAGCATGCATGCCCTTAAATTAGCTTGGCAACGACAATGGAACCGTCTGCATAAAGATCGCGATGTTCACGAAGTGATTCGCGGCTCGGCCTTCACGTTTTTGTTTCGGCTCCTTGGCTTCATGCTGCTCTATCTCTTGCAGTTCTACATTGCCAGAGAGTATGGAGCCGAGAGCCTGGGCATCTATTCGCTGACGATTACCCTGATGAACATCGGAATGGTGCTGGCCGTTTTGGGGACGGATACAGCCATAATCCGCTTTCTCTCGGAGTTTCGCGCGAAAGGCTCGCTTTATCAGATTTCCGAAGTATTCAACAAAGTAGTGCTGTGGGCGACGCTGATTTCGATTGTGCTTGGGGTACTTTTGCATGTGTTCTCAGAGCAGGTGTCCGCCTACGTGTTTGCAGGGGAGCTGCCAGCAGAGGCACTGCGAGTCGTCGCGTGGATGCTTCCGTTTGTGTCGCTCGCAAGGCTGTATGCATCTGCGTTTCGGGCACTGCATCGGGTTGTTATCTCGATCACTGTCGATATCGTCGGTATGCGTTTTCTGCACTTGGCGTTTCTTTTCATCGCCATTCCTTTTTTCGAATCCAGTACGATGCTCTTGATTCAACTGCTCGCAGCTGCTGTTATCTTGAATGCTGTTTATGGGATGGGGCAGTGGTATGCGACGAGCCGAGGATTCCGTAATGGTGTACAGCCGACTACGCGAGAACCTGGCGTTGGCTTGAGGGAAATTATTGCAGTCGCACTGCCCATGTATCTCAGTGCGTCGATGGAATTGATTATGACGTGGACAGATATGATCATGCTGGGCATTTTTACGGATGCAAAAACAGTTGGGGTATACAGTGTGGTCATTCGTCTGGCAATGGTGACGGGCTTTGCGCTGATTTCCATCAATACGATCCTCTCTCCCAAGTTCTCTGAGCTGTACGCACGTAATGATATGGACGGCTTGAAAAAGATGATTGCGTTTGCCAATCGTCTCATTTTCTTCACCTCTGCTCCTCTCAATCTGCTCGTAGCGATATTCGCCGTTCCGTTGCTTACTTTTTTTGGTGAAGAGTTTGCGAGGGAGAGCCTCGTCCTTGTGATTTTGTGTATGGGGCAGTTTGTCAATTTTTGCACAGGCAGTGTCATCCCCTTATTGACGATGACCGGACATCAAAAAACGGCCCGCAATATTCTTGTCTGTTCAGCTGCTCTAAACATAATCGGAAACGCTTGTCTCATTCCGCTGTATGGAATTATCGGGGCCGCCATTGCTACTTCGATCAGCCTGATTTGTCGAGATCTTTGTGCTTCGTATTGGGCATCCAAATATTTTGGTTTTCGCACGTGGTATATCCCGTTTTTATCCGAAAAATATTCCGTCTCGCTCTCGGAGACGAGGTCATGAAGAAGGTGGCTTACCGTGAAGGATGAGCTGTATCCGTCTATGTTTTGGGATAGTGAAGAGACCCGCTATTGCCGTGTGCAGGTGCAGAAGCCGTGGAGCAGGGAGGAATTTTGGTCGTACTACTTCACACGACGCATCTCCATCTATGTGAGTTTATTGCTGACCCGAAAAACACAAATATCCCCCAACGCGATTACGATTGGGGGGATTGTCGCCGGACTCCTTAGCGCTGGAGCATTTATGTACGGAACGGCGGCATCCTTTCTGCTCGGCTGCTTCTTCTGTCAGGTGTGCTACTTGGCGGATTGCGTCGACGGAGAAGTAGCCCGCATGCGCAACCAGAAGAGCAAGGGAGGAGAATGGCTGGACATCGGGCTCAACTATGCACTCTACCTGGCGTCATTCGGTGTGATATACGGCATCACGAATCATCACGCGATGTTGAGTCCGTGGCTGCTCTATTTGATTTTGCTCACGATTTTTGCAGAGATATTGGCGACCAATGGCTCCGATCTCGTCTTTAGTCAAGGGAAAATCTCTCACGAAACAGTCTCTATGAGAAAGCGCAGCAAATGGATCGATGCTTTTGTCTTCCTTTTTCTTACCCAAACGGGCTATCAGTTGGGCGTGCTGGTTACCGCATTTCTGTGGGCAATCAGCGGTCAGATGCTATTTTTGCTCCTATGGTCCTTCTACCACCTGTTTGTTGGGCTGGCCAGATCGATGTACAAGCTGAAGCTGAACATCAAATACGTCATGCCATCTCTGAAAGAAGGAGGGGAGTCAGATGAAGGCACTGCTCATGGCAGCAGGTCTCGGGTCACGAATCAACGAGCAAATTGACGGAATTCCCAAGTGCACAGTGGATATCGGAAGCCAAGCGCTCATTGAAAATACGATAGCGGAGCTAAGGCGCCACGGAATTGAAGACATCGCGATGGTGGTGGGCTATCAAGCTAACGTGATTACCGAGTTGCTCAGAGATGAACCTATTCGTTTTTATCACAATCCTTTTTATGATCGGACGAATAGTATGGTGTCCCTCTGGTTCGCCCGCGAGTTTTTGCAAGGAAGCGACTGCTTGTTGTTGAACGCCGACGTTTATTTTGAATCGAAGGTACTGGAAGTCGTGTTGCAAGAGACCGCGTGTCCCGTCATGTATGCTGATCCAGCCCGTCGCTATGAGGGAGATTATAAATTTGGTTATGAAAACGGACTGCTGCTTCGTCATGGGAAGGGACTCTCGCTGGAAGAGACAACTGGTGAATACGTTGGAATTGCCAAACTACACGAGAGCTTTCTGCCGATATTTTTGCGTCGATTACAAAGGTTGATTCAGGAGAAGCAGTATGATCTGTGGTGGGAAAATGTCCTCTATTCTTTTTTGGGCGAAAGGAATGTATATGTCGCACAAATACCACCGGGATTGTTTTGGGCAGAGGTTGATACGTGGGAGGATTATCAGCGAATCCTGCAATTCACCAACCATCTGGCGCACAGGTAAATGATGTTCAAGGAGAAGCTCTCACCGGACAAGGTTCTACTTTTGCTATATGTGGTGCTCAAGCCCTTCTACTTCTTCCCAAGTGGCAATCCGCAAATCGCCGATTTTATTATGCTCATCTTGATCGGCTACAGCTTCTTGTTTCGCCTGGGTCGGATTAACCGCAGACTCGGACTTTTTCTCTTCCTTACCCTTCTGTTTTTGTACGACATTATGATGGTGAATGGCATATGGACGATTGCACTCGGCGGGGAAATGGATGTATTCAGCTCGACCAAGTGGTATATGTACAACGGCGCCGTGATGCTTGCCCTGGTTATTTTGTTCAGGCGCAACCCTCAAGAGTACGTCAAATGGGTCTTCCTGGCTACGTCCACTTCCTTGCTCATTCAGGCATTCATTCTCGTGTCAGGACTGTCACCGGATAGTGACGAGTTCAGGCAATCCTTGTTCTTCAACAATCCGAACCAGCTCGGCTATTTTGGGCTTTTGTGCATGGGGATATGCCTGCTGTGTGCTCGCTTCGTACCTGTGAAGACCCTACCTCTCTTTATTGCGATCGGCACGGCGTTTAGTATCATTGCAGCATCCTTGTCGAAAGCAGCGATCATTAGTGCTGTAGGGATGTACCTCGTTTTTTTGCTCCTCTCCATCAAAGAACGAACGGGCTTGTTTTGGATGAATCTGCTTTGTGTGCTCGTCTCGTCCTTCACTGTCTTCTTCATCTATTTGTACACCAACGAAAACGTACTGAGCGATGCATCTATTTACACACAAATCGAAGAGCGAATGGTATCACTCGGGGAAGATTCGGATGACAATTTGGCGGCGCGGGGCTATGACCGGATTGCCAACCATCCGGAGTACATTTTGTTCGGAGCAGGGGAAGGGATGTACGATCGATTTAACAGCAGCATTTCATTGGAACTCCATTCTACCTTAGCCAATCTGTTCTTCTCCTACGGTGTCATGGGCACGGTGTTGTTCATTCTCATGATTTATGGGGCGGTCCGTGGGCATCGATTGGTTGCTTGGTATCCACTTGTCTTCCAAATTTTGTACGGACTCACTCATAACGGAATTCGCGAAACGTTTTTCTGGATCATGCTTGCGCTGTATTTCGTGACAGCCGAAATCAATACGCGTCAGATCAAAAATGGCGGTGATCTGCTTGAAAAAAATCTTGCAAGTATGCGCAATTGACCGCTCTGTAGAAAGCTTGCTGTTTCCTCTGATTGAAAAGCTGATGGGTGAAGGCTACGAGGTGCATACCGCGTGTTCGGATACGGGGCGCTTTGATGTGTTAACAGCAAAGGGATTGACGCTCAAAAGTATCCCCATTAAGCGAAAGATCGACCCGATTTCCAATTTGGTGACAATTGGGGCATTGTATCGACTAATGAAAAGGGAGAAGTATGATGTCGTGCATGTCCATACGCCGATTGCCGCTGTTCTCGGGCGCGTGGCGGCAAGGCTGGCAGGAGTGCCACATGTCATTTACACAGCACATGGCTACTTCTTTCATGAGGGCATGAGCAAAAGTACGTATCAGATATACTACACGCTGGAAAAATGGTTTGCCCGGCATATGACTGACTATCTTTTACTTCAGAGTCGAGAGGATTACGAGTTGAGCGTGAAGGATAGCTTCTCCTCCCAGACGGAGCGGATTCTGCACATTGGCAACGGCGTTGATCTCACAGAACGCTTTCACCCGCGACACGTAACGAGAGAAAAGGTCAAGTCTATCAAGGCCTCTCTGGGGCTGCGGGATGAGCATGTGGTGATCACCTATGTAGGACGTATGGTCTCGGAGAAAGGGATTTTTGAGCTGTTGGAAGCCTTTCGCAAGCTGGCGGGCGAATTTCCGCGCCTGCGCCTCTTGTTGGTGGGGGACGTGTCTTCCAGTGAACGCGATCAGCGAGGTCAAGACTTCGTAGGGCTTTGCCGCCAGCATCCGCAAATCATTTTGGCTGGATTCCGCACAGACATCCCGGAGCTGATGGCCGCCAGCGATATATTTGTTCTTCCCTCTCATCGCGAAGGACTGCCTCGATCCATCATTGAGGCGATGGCGATGGCAAAACCAATCGTCGCCACGAATATCCGTGGATGTCGGGAAGAAGTCAGGGATGGTGTCAACGGATTTTTAGTAGAACCGAAACAAGTGTGTCCCTTGTATGCAGCCTTAAAAAAGCTCGTAGTTGATTCCAGACTCAGAGAAGCATTCGGGCAGAATAGCCGCAGCATCGCGCTTGAGCACTTCGATGAGCGAACAGTTCTTGCGAAGCAGGTGGCCTTGTTTGCCCAACTGACTGGTCAGCTACGAGAAGAAAGAGGGCAGGAGAAAGGAGGCAGCGGAGAAGATTGGACAAGACGGGAGCATTCGTCATTTCCCTAGACTTTGAACTTTACTGGGGCGTCCGAGACAAGAGAACCATTCAGTCATATGAGCAAAATTTGTTAGGTGTTCGTCAAGTGATCCCCGCACTTTTGGAGCTGTTTGCCAAGTATGAAATGCACGTCACCTGGGCTACTGTCGGTTTTTTGTTTTGCGAGTCGCGCAAGGAGCTAGCAGGCGTCATCCCACGGCATCTCCCGGTGTATTCCGATGATAAGCTGTCACCCTATCCCTATTTGGACACAGATGCGATCGGTGAGCATGAGCAGGTCGATCCGTATCACTTTGCTCCTTCCTTGATCAAGCTGATTTCCTCTTACCCGCATCAATTCATCGGAAGCCACACTCTTTCCCACTATTATTGTCTAGAGCCGGGTCAGACTCCCGCTGCTTTTGCTGCTGACCTTGACTCTTTTCAGAGAGTCACTCGCAAAAAAGGGTACTCATCTTCCAGCATCGTTTTTCCGCGGAATCAGGTACAGCCTGCCTATTTATCTTTGTGCAAGAAAAAGGGGTTCCGTTCTTATCGCGGCAACGAGCAGTCTTGGATGTATCACACAAGAGGGGCTGCCGAAGAGACATTGTTCAAACGAGCCATGCGACTGATGGATGCGTATGTAAATCTCTCCGGTCATAACAACTATGAATCATTGCGGCGTAGTCCAGAGGGAATGGTCGATGTTCCATCCAGCCGGTTTTTGCGTCCTTATTCTCCTCGCCTACAGAGGTTGGAAAAATGGCGCATGAAGAGAATCAAATGCGACCTGACTCATACGGCGGAGCACAAGCGCTTGTATCATCTGTGGTGGCATCCGGAGAACTTTGGGAGTCACATCGAAGAGAATTTGTCCTTTTTGGAGGAAATCCTCCAGCATTACGCCATGTTGCGCGAGAGGTACGGCATGCAGAGCCTCAGCATGGAGGAAGCGGCAGCAAAGTGGAATCAACAGGAGGTGCGGCATGAAGTCCTTGTTTGATCGTTGCGTTTCCTTCCTGATGCTCGTCATTCTGTCCCCCTTGATTTTGCTAGTGAGTCTGCTCATCCGCTGGAAGCTGGGCTCTCCGGTTTTGTTTGTACAAGAGCGACCAGGTTTGCACGGAAAACCATTTTTCATCTATAAATTTCGCACGATGACCAATGAACGCGATGAGAGTGGAGAGCTTCTCTCTGACGAGCAGCGACTGGGATCATTCGGAACGCTTCTGCGCAAGTATAGCTTGGATGAACTGCCGCAAATATGGAATGTGCTTCGTGGTGAAATGAGCCTCGTAGGACCGAGACCGCTACTGATGGAGTACCTGTCCCTGTACACGCCGCGGCAGTTGAAGCGACACGACGTAAAGCCGGGGATTACAGGCTGGGCGCAGGTCAATGGGAGAAATGCGATTGACTGGGAGCAAAAGTTCGAGCTGGACGTCTGGTATGTAGAAAATGGCAGCTTTTTTCTGGATATGCGGATCATCGGTCTGACGATCAAACGCGTTTTTCAATCGACAGGCATAAATCAGCAGGGCAGCGTCACGGTAGAAGACTTCAGAGGGAGTGAAAACACAGAGCGCGCTGGGAGGGAAGCATGTGAGCCTGATCGTACTTTCGGAACTGGATGATTGGACCGAATATTTGCAACGGTTTTTAAAATTAGATGTGTCCTACACGAAAGAATACGTACAGCTGTACGCCGAAATGGAGCAGGGCACGCCAGAAGCTGTTTTTTTCAAGAGTGGGGAGAACGAGGTTTTCTACCCGTATTTGGTCAGACGTCTGGATGAGTGGATTCCTGGCTATGCCGATTTGGTTTCGATTGGATACGGAGGGCCATTCGTCGTGGGGGGACAGACGGCTGCTCGATTGTTCCAGGAGCAATTTCATGTCTACTGTCGGTACAAAAACTACCTGACGGAAACGGTTCGCTTTCATCCGTTGCTGGGGAATGCGGAGCTGTTCGTGGGTCAAATGCGACTGGATCTGGTGAGAATGGTAACGGCAGTCGATTTGCGCCCCACACTTGCATACATTCGTGCCCACTATACGCAAAACGTGGGACGAAATATGAGGAAGGCCGCAGCAAACGACGTCCGGGTTACATTGGGCGGAACTGATTGGCTTCCTTCTTTTATCCAGTTGCATCGGGAGACGATGGACCGCAACCAAGCCGCGGCGATCTACTACTATGCTCCAGAATTTTTTTTAGGACTCATGAAAAAAACAGCACTGTGCAATCCGCGGCTTCTGCTTGCTATGCATGAGGATCGGCCGGTGGCGGGAGTGCTTTTGCACAGTGGAAATCAATTTGCCCATTATCAGCTAGGGGCATCACATACGGAAGACATGGCGCTTGGCGTCAACCACCTCCTCTTCGACGCCATGATCCAGCAGGCAAAGCTGGATGGAGCGGAGCTGCTTCTCCTTGGAGGAGGGAATTTGGATGGAGATGGTTTGTTCCGTTTCAAGTCCTCGTTTGCAAATGGCAATCATTTTGCTTACTGGATGGGCAAGAAAGTTCACGATGAGGAAGTGTATTTGGCTTTGTGCCAAAAACTACAGGTCGATCAGGCTGGCGAGCAAGATTTTTTTCCTGCCTATCGCAATGGGGGGACGTCGAAATGAGTGTGCAGCAGCGGATCTTTTTATCACCGCCACATATGGGGGAGGACGAGCGGGACTTGGTGGCAGACGCCTTTGCCTCCAATTGGATCGCGCCGTTGGGGGAACACGTCGATGCTTTTGAGAGAGAGATTGCCCAGTATGTGGGCGTAAAAGCTGCACTGGCTGTTTCCTCTGGTACGTCTGCTATCCATCTCGGGCTTAGGCTAGCAGGCGTTGCTCCGGGTGATACGGTGTTCTGCTCCAGTCTCACCTTCGTTGCCAGTGCCAATCCGATTCTGTACCAGGGAGCAACTCCGGTATTCATTGATTCCGAGGAAGAGTCTTGGAATATGTCACCGCTGGCATTAGAGAGAGCCCTGCGGGAAGCGGCAGCAGCGGACAAGTTGCCCAAGGCGGTGGTCATCGTTAATTTATATGGGCAGAGCGCGGAAATGGGGCAGCTGATTGCGCTTTGTGAGCAGTATGGAGTGTGCGTGGTGGAAGATGCCGCAGAATCGTTAGGGGCTGTATACAAAGGGAGAATGAGCGGTGCCTTTGGTCATGTTGGGACCTTTTCATTTAATGGCAATAAAATTATGACGACTTCAGGTGGTGGAATGCTCGTCTCCGATGACGTTGAGGCGATCGAAAAGGCGCGCTTCTGGTCGACGCAGGCGAAGGAGCCAGCCAGGCATTACCAGCATGAAGAGATGGGCTACAACTATCGGTTGAGCAACGTATTGGCGGCAATTGGCCGGGGGCAGCTGCACGTTTTGGAGGAGCGAATCGAGGCAAGGCGAGGGATTTACAAACGTTATGAACAAGCTCTCGGACAATTGCCTGGTATTTCGTTTATGCCAGAGCCGGCGACAGGGCGATCCACACGATGGCTGACGGTGATGACACTGAATCCAGCGGACACACCCCTCTCTGCTACACAACTGATCGATGCACTGGGCAAAGCAAATATTGAAGCCCGTCCCGTGTGGAAGCCGATGCATCTGCAACCGTTGTTCGCGCAGTGCCAATACTATCCGCATCAACCTGATGAGAGTGTATCAGATCGGCTATTTGCCCGAGGTGTTTGCTTGCCGTCCGGTTCCAGCTTGACCGCTGAACAGCAGGAGCGAGTCATCGGTGTTATCACGAACTGCCTCCTGAACCAGGAGCAAGGGGTGCGCCATGTATAGTCATGAGCAGATAGAAAAATGGCGTAGTCTGTGCTCGTCTTCTTTTTACGTACTGGACATAGTGAAGCTCTCCGAGAACTATCGTCGTTTCCAACGGGCTTTTACTCGACGCTATGAGCATGTGGTCGTCGCGTATTCGTATAAGACCAATTACTTGCCGTTTTTATGCCAAAAGCTGCATCAGTTAGGGGCGCATGCAGAAGTCGTTTCTCGACTGGAGTACGAATTGGCACTGAAGCTCGGCGTCGATCCTGCATCCATCATTTTTAACGGCCCGCTCAAAACGGAAGAGGACATTCACCTTGCCCTGGAGCAGGGGAGCCTGATCAATCTGGATTCCTTTTCGGAAATTCCGTGGGTGGTGGCCTACGCCAAGCGGTATCCCGAGAAGACGTTTCGGATTGGGCTACGGATTAATGTGGATTTGTCCAGGGGTGGAGTCAGTCCTCTGCAAAATGGGTACGAGGTCAGTCGATTTGGCTTTTGCGTCGAAAACGGCAATTTGGAAAAAGCCCTGAGCCATTTGGCTGTCGCCCCGAATGTGCATGTAGTCGGGTTACATGGACACTTTTCCACCAATCGCAGTGTCGGTGTGTATCGCCAAATTGCGCGCCATCTATGCCGTGTGGGGAAGCAGCTTCTGGGCGAGCGGCTTGCTTTTCTCGATATGGGAGGCGGATTCTATGGCGAGCTCCCGACCTCGTTTGGGATGACGACTGCACCAACCTTTGAGGAGTACGCCGAAGCGATTACGTCAGTTATGAAGGAGGAGCTGGCAGAGCTGGATCATGCGCCGTTGCTAATTCTGGAGCCAGGTATTTCACTCGTGGCAGATGCCCTTGATTTCGTGTGCCAAGTCATCGATGTAAAAGAAAACAGAGGAGAGCGGTTTGTTCTCGTGGATGGAAGCATTCACAATGTCAAGCCGACGATGCACGCGCACCTCTTGCCAGCCCGACTTGTGTGCAACCGCAAGTCAGTTCCCGAAGCGAGCTATCATGTTGTCGGGTATACGTGCATGGAAAAAGATTATTTGCTTCAAGGCTACACGGGGCCTCTGCCTGATATCGGGGATTATTTTGTCTTCGGACACGTAGGGGCGTATACGCTTGTCTTTAATCCACCTTTTATTCGGGAGAGGCCGCCGGTTCTCGCCATCGATGGAAAAGAAGCGATCATTGTCAGAGGAAAAGAGACTCTCCAACAATTCATTCCCGAATCGGTTTATCGTTTTCACGTTGACAAGCAGGGGGTCGTGAACTGAATGAACGTACTTGTGACCAGTGTAGGCAGGCGAGTCAAGCTGCTCCACTATTTTGTACGAGAATGGGGTGACACTGGCAAAATCATCGCAGTCGATTGTGATCCGACGGCCCCCGCCCTGTACGCTGCTCATTATCATGAGCAGGTGCCGCGTATTGATGATCCTGGTTATCTCGATGCCCTGCTACAAATTTGCCAACGGTACGAGATCAAGGCAATCCTCTCCTTAATTGACCCTGAGCTGACACTGTTGGCTGCGCATGCAGATCGGTTCTACATGCAGGGCATCGAGGTAATCGTGTCCAGCCGGGATGTAATCGAGATGTGCTTGGATAAAAGGGCAACGTATGAGTTTTTGTCCGCGCATCAGATTCCCGCCATTCCCACCTTTACCAAAATGGACGAGGTACAAGCAGCGCTTTTTGCAGGGCAGATTATGTATCCATTGATCGTCAAGCCGCGGTATGGAAGTGCCAGTTTGGGCATCACACGTGTGGAGAATGATCAAGAATGGTCCGCGCTCATGGAAAAAACGGAGGATGTCGTCATTCAACCGTTCTTACAGGCAGAGGAGTACGGAGTGGATGGCTATGTGGATCTGATCTCGGGAGAGCTGGTGACACTTTTCACCCGCAAAAAGCTGCGAATGCGGGCGGGGGAGACGGATCGCTCCCTCGCGGTAAAAGATCCGCGTTTGCTATCACTAGCGAAGGAACTCATTCGTGTCCTAGAGCCGCGTGGGCCAATTGACATCGATTGTTTTTTGGTGGGAGATCAGTACGTTGTGTCGGAGATCAATCCCCGTTTTGGCGGCGGATATCCGCATGCGCACGAAAGCGGAGTGAACAGCGTGCGTGCGCTTCTTCAAAACATAAAGGGTCTGGTGAATGTGCCAAAAGTGGGGGAGTACAAGGAAGGAAGCATCATGATGAAATACGATGAGGTCATGCTGCTGGAATGAACGCAACCATCGGCATTCATGAGCGGAGCATGGGCAGGAAGCAAAACGGAGTTCCTGCCCTCTCCCTGCTTTCCGGCACCAACACTTTATAATACCAGTAACAGTATATTTCTCTACTGTGCTACAATCATAGTTGGGCGAGTCGCTCATTCGATTGAAGGTCAGGAGTGTTACTTGTTATGGTTATGATCCAGTTCGTTCGTAATCGGTAATGTGAGGTACAGATCAACGTAATCCCGCATTTTTTTGAAAATGCTTGGGGTTTGTTTGACTGTGCCTTTTTTCATTCACCGAAATACGAATGAATGGGGTGCTTTTTTTGATGTCTACAGCTATCTCTCAGCATGTGGAGATTTTTCGTTGTCCAATTTGCCAGGCAGCTATGCGCAACGTACCTGCAACCAGCTTGGTATGCAACAATCATCATTGCTTTGATTTATCCAAGCACGGCTATGTTCACTTGGCTACGCGAACCTACAAAACAAAGTATGACAAGCAAATGTTCGCAGCGAGAAGGACGATAATGGAACAAGGTTTTTTTGATCCATTGTATGACGTGTTAAGCGAAGTCATCCTGCATACGACAGAACCCGAGGAAAGCCAGATGTATGTACTGGATGCAGGATGTGGCGAAGGCTATCATCTGTCGCAGGTTCGGCAGAGAGTGATGCAAACGAGCGAAGTCCCCTTTATCGGAGTGGGTGTCGATCTCGCCAAAGAGGGAGTTATGCTCGCGGCGAAGAGCGATCCAGAATTAGTTTGGTGCGTTGGCGATTTGACGAAGGCGCCGTTTGCCGACAGACAGTTTCCTTACATTTTCAATCTGTTATCTCCATCCAATTCGGATGAGTTTCATAGACTCCTGGCTGATGATGGACGGATGATCAAAGTCATTCCCGAGGCCAACTATTTGCGAGAACTACGAGAAGTCTTGTATCAAGAGACACCAAAAACAAAATATGCGAATCATCGTACGATCGATCACTTCAAAGCCAGCTTCCAGCTAATCGGCAAAGAACGGATTCAGTATCAGTTCCGACTGGATGAAGGGAGTCTTTCTTCCCTGCTCCAGATGACTCCGTTGGCATGGGGGGCTACACCTGAGCAGTTGGAACGGGTGTCTGACTTGGCAGGAGCGGACATGACGATAGACTTGGTTGTGTTGATTGGCAGGAAATAACGTAGCGACTGTCCTGAACGGGAAAAATCCGTTCTGGACGGTCGTTTTCTTTTGTTTGACAGCGTTCCTTCTTTTATCGAAAATAAATGTGAATAGTCAGAAAGATTTTGGGGGGATAGTATGGGAGCGGATCAGGAAGATGCTTCCTTTTTGCGCGTAAAACCTTTTCTTGCGGATATCCAAAAGCATTGCTTGTCCCTCACGAAAAACGACTGGGATGCGCAGGATCTCCTGCAAGAAACATTGACGAAGGTGTATCGTTCCTTGCAGAAGGCTCCAGGCAGACAACTGACCAAGGCATTTTTGAGGCAAATTGCCACGAATGCTTGGATCGATCATTGCCGGAAAGGAAAGGCGAATGAGCATCTCGCCCTGTTTGATGAAGCGATCTATCTGCATCAACCCACTGTAACCGATGCGTTTGTGCAGAGAGAGGTGTTCGAGCAACTGGCTGATCGTCTAAATGCCAGACAGATGGTGCTGATTCTCATGATGGACATTTTTTTGTTTACGGCGCAGGAAACAGCCACATTGCTGCATACGACTGTAGGGGCAGTGAAGGAAGGTGTGAAGAGGGCACGCCAGCGCTTGTTCGTGTTGGCAGAGCAATACAGACAGGATGAAAGCCCATCCAGCAAAAAGAAAATCGACAAAGCTGAACGTCGTGATTCGTCTGGATTGGTATCAAAAGAAGGGTTCGAGCAATTTTTGGCTGCTTTTCGTGTGGGGGATGCCTATGCGATTTGTCAAACGTACCTGCGCCTCGCAGAGCAGGGCGTGAGCGTGGAAAAGGTTTCGGTAGCAGGCGATCGCCTTTTCTTTGCTGTTCGTGACCCGGATGGACATTTGCTGCATTTTTTTCAGAAATGGTAGAGGTACCCGTTTCTTTTTGTTCTTTTCTTTCGTTATGAGGGTGAACGTATATTGGAAATAAAGGAGCGAACACAAATGAGTATTCATGTACGTAACTTTGCGGTTGTACAGCTGCCAGTCAAAAACTTGGAGGTATCCATAAAGTGGTATCGGGAGGTGCTTGGCATTCCGTTTACTTTCGAATTTTCACCTGGAGACAACGAGGCTTGGTTGAACGTAGGCGGAGTAGGTCTCGGACTCATTCGTTGTCCGGAAGTTCCGCGTTTGGACTTTACCGATATGGCCGGACAAGCCCAACCGATCATCTCTTTGCAGGTAGACCAAATCCATGAGGTTTATGAGGAACTGAAAAGCAAAGGAATCGAAGTAGGTGAAATGACGTATAAGAGAGGCGGGGGCTATAGCTTTACGTTTCGTGATCCAGATGGGCACTTGAACCATCTATGGGGTGGATGGCCATCTGCTGAGGATGAAGAGCGAAACGCATAGAGTCATTCTGTTCGATAAAGCCACCTGAGAGAGTTAAGCAGGTAATTATTTCTAGATTCAGGGACGCGGTGGAGAGAAGAATATTTCCAGTCTACGCTCCGGGCTACGTCCTGCTAGGAAGTGGAGACTGTCCGCTCCGCAGCGATCCTGCGGTTCAATTCGGCCAGAAACGCAAGGGAATGTTCGTAACAATTTTTTCGGTCCTTCATTAGCGAAAAGGTGGTGCTTGCCATTATGCAGAACATATAGAATAACTACAGATATCTATAGATCAATGAAGCACGTAAAGAGGGAAACAGGTGATCACCAAATGAGAGCAAACCGGATGGAAGCGTTCAGCGATGGCGTACTGGCGATTATCATTACGATCATGGTGCTAGAATTCAAAGTACCGGAAGGCCAAGACTGGTATTCGTTAATCGAACTAGGCCCAAAAGTGCTTAGCTACATCTTTAGTTTCGTTTATGTCGGCATCTACTGGAACAACCATCATCATCTGTTGCACATGATTCGAACAATGAACGGGCGGCTGATGTGGCTCAACTTGATATTGCTTTTCTGGCTATCCTTTATTCCCTTCACGACCGCCTGGATGGGGGAAAGCCATTTTGCCCCCGCCCCGATGGCATTGTACGGGATCGTTCTTCTGCTTGCAGCGACTTCTTACAGGTTTCTCCAGCTCGCAATCATTAGCCAGCATTCCGGCGATTCCGCATTCGTAAAGTCAATGGGCAGAGACTGGAAGGTGAAAGTATCTCCTTTTCTCTACTTGCTCGCAATATTGACCGCGTATGTGGGTCCATGGGTTTCCGGTTTCTTTTACGTACTCGTTGCTGTGATCTGGGTCGTGCCAGAAAAGCGAATCGAGCACATCTTGAGAAGCGAATAATTGGGCCGAAGAAGCAAAGCCTCCAAACCGGAGGCTTTGTTTCAAGTAAATCCGAAATGAATTATTTTTCGAAAAAAATAGGTTTCTTTACAGCTTGATTAAACGAACGGAGAACGATCGTCGAATACAACGAACTCAAAAATGGCCATCCCGCAAAGGATGGCCTTAAAACTTATTATCAACCTTGCTTCACTTTATTCAGTAATCGCGTGCTGCGTCGAACCAGCGTTGAGCTGTCTCCTCCGTTATAGGCTGGCCGATTTGGTGGTCAGACTGGCTTAGTTGCCATACAGCTTCACCAAGGTCTTCTCGTTCAATGGTTTCGATACCTTTGAGGGTGTTGAAACGCACGGTGAAGGCGGTAATGGCTGCCTCCGCATCAGCAAGGCTGCGGGCTTGAGTCAAGGCCGCTTGTGCAACGTCATAAGCTTCATTAGCCAGCTTGGCCAGACGTTTCGGCCAGGACGAAAATGGGCGGCCAAACTCGGTCGTCCACCACTCAGGCTTCCGTAATTGGCTCACTGAAGCGTAGCCTGTCCACGGGCGGGTCTTAGCTCGCGCTTTCATTTGCTGTCTCAGTCGCTTGCCAGCAATCTCCTCCACGTTATAGGCGATAAATCTGTCAAGCAAAGGCCACACATGTAATGGCGGCAAGTCACCCAGATCAGGCATGAAGCGCAGCTCCAAATTCGTTAACTGGGACTGACGAGCTAGCAAGTCCAAATCGCAGAAATTCCCCCACAAACTCAGTGATGTAAGATTCTGAAATCGACTTAGGCACTCCAGTGAGATAGGCTGCGCCAGCGGTTCGTTTCGAAGCGTCAGGCTCGTGACCTGATGCAGCTCGCCCAGATCGGGTAGCAAGAAGGGATCCTTATTCTTGCGGCGGCTGGTGCCCGGCTTCAGTGTCAGAGAGTATGGCATGTCGCCATCGACAGAGAAACGCGATAGATCGCCAGCTACACTCAGACGGAAATATTCAGAGACCAGGTGCTTCGGGAGTTTTAGATGCAAACGGCTTTCAGACTTGTCCAGTTCGATAGACAAGTCGTGCAATTTGGAATGGCTGGCGTCCACGACTATGTCATTAGGCAGGATTGGAACCCATGACATTCCTTCAATGGGGCGTTCTTTGGCCCAGTCGAAGAAGCCTGTGTCGCTACCTGTGTAGTACAGAACTCGCGGCCAGGGCGATCCAGCTGGTGTGGCAAAAGAATCGAATACGCTCCAATTGATAGGTGTATAGGGATCGATGTGAAGGTCTGCTTTATTGCCCAATTGTGACGGTCCGATGGAGAGGCTCCCTACGCCGGGCTTGAGAACAAGCGTGTGGCTCTGTGGGCCAGTCAGGTCGATGGGATAACGACCATCTTCTCTAATAGAACCAATAGGAGAACGAGATTGCTTATGAATTGGCATTTCCTTCATCCTTCCTTCTTAACTCCTGACTTCTGTGCTATGTATCAATCCATCTCAGTACTTTGGAGATTAATAAAAATATAGCATATAAATCCAGACCGAACTTGTAGTTGCTGCGGTGGAGAGAAGAATATTTCCAGTCTACGCTCCGGGCTACGTCCTGCTAGGAAGTGGAGACTGTCCGCTCCGCAGCGCTTTGCGGGGAAACGCAAAAGTGGTAGCCGCTCCGTCGCAGGGGCATGTTGCATTTCTTTTGCCCGCAAATCCCCGCAAAGCTGGGATGGACTTCGAAAGTCGCTAGGACTAGAAATATTCTTCTCTGGCCTAGCTAATGGTTTGTACACATTCTTTCAAAGCCTATCTGAAAACCAACAGCTCGTAAGGAAACAGGAGAAATAAGCGAAGATCTTTCGGGCACCTACCGAGGCGCAATGGAAAAAGCGAAACACGCCTTTAAGCGTCCACCTCTGAAAAGCATCCCTGAACCTCTACTTTGGGTGCGGTTTCGCTTTTTCCATGGAGCCGTGCAGTCAATCCCCCAAGCTGGTGACCCAAGAAGCTGGAGCGTTTTCTCCTGTTTCCTCCCACCACAGCAGCTAGAATGACGAGTATCAAAACAAGACTTAAAGTATCAAAATGATACAATTTAATCTCATTTTGATACGGTTACCACCAAACTAATAAGCCACCCACGCCTCGTACGGTTGGCACGATCCTTGCTCTATCAAAAAGGATGAAACCACCCGAGGAGGAACCCATCGATGGATAAACGCCCACCAATCTACGTTGTGAAAAATAATAGAAAAAATAGCGAGAGTTCTCGCATTCCTACCTATTTGACCGAAAAAGAAACCCGTTTTGCCAAAGGCTTTCACCAATCTCTTGCAAACTACGAGCCGACTCCCCTCGTTACATTGCCTGTACTAGCACGTGAGCTGGGAGTAGATCAGGTACTTGTAAAAGATGAGTCCAAGCGATTTGGTCTCAATGCCTTCAAGGTTCTGGGAGCTTCTTATGCGATGGCTCGTTTCTTGTGCGAAAAGCTGGGGAAATCAACAGAAGAGATGACCTTTGAAGCATTATGTTCCCAAGAAATGAGAGACCGAATCGGAGAAGTCACCTTCGTCACTGCGACAGATGGCAATCACGGACGGGCAGTTGCATGGGCTGCTAAAGCGCTCGGACAGCATGCCGTTGTTTATTTGCCCAAAGGCTCCGCCCAGCAACGGGTAGATGCGATACGGGAGGCGGGTGCACATGCCCACGTCATCAATGGAAACTACGATGAAGCCGTGCGTCTCTCAGAACAAATGGCGAAGGAACGTGGTTGGCAAGTGATTCAAGATACAGCATGGGAAGGCTACACGACCATTCCCACGTGGATCATGCAAGGCTATACGACGATGGCAGCAGAGGCCATGGAACAACTCACAGCCCTCACTGACGCCAAACAGCCGACGCATTTGTTCTTGCAGGCAGGTGTCGGCTCTATGGCCGCCGCAGTCTTGGGACATTTCGTAGCAGCACAAGCAAATAAAGACCTAACGACGGTGATCGTCGAGCCGCATAGCGCCAATTGCATGGTCCTCTCAGCAGAAAAGAACGACGGTCAACCACATGCAGCTACCGGCGAGCTAGGAACCATTATGGCGGGTCTAGCATGTGGTGAGCCGAATCCGATGGCATGGGAGATCTTGCAGGGGCATGCAAACTTCTTCGTCAGCTGTGCCGATTACGTGGCGGCAAACGGCATGCGCCTACTTGCGGCACCGGCTGGAGACGACCCTTCCATTGTGAGTGGGGAAAGTGGAGCAGTCGGGGTAGGGCTTCTTGCTGCCTTGATGAGCAAGCCTATGTATCATCAACAGCGTGAGCAGCTCGGCTTGAATGAAAATTCCGTTGTTCTGTGCTTTAGTACGGAAGGGGATACGGATCGGGATATCTACAGACGTATCATCTGGGAAGGTGCATGCCGAGAAGAGGAGGAGATGACAAAATGAACGTGACGATCAATCGAGGCGAACTGATTTCATTGGTACAGAATTTGATTCGGATTGATTCGGTGAACCCGTACCTTGATGAGGATGGACCGGGCGAGAAAGCGATCGCCGCATTTATTCGAGAGCGTTTGGAGGCGGCAGGACTGGAGGTTCATGTCACGCCTATTAACGACACCGCGGTCAATGTCGTCGGGATCCTACGGGGAGCAGACGGAGGCAAATCCCTGATGCTAAACGGACATATGGATACGGTGAGCGCCAAGCGCATGGAGATTCCGCCGTTTGAGCCTACCCTTGTGGACAACAAAATTTACGGTAGAGGCAGTCAGGACATGAAGGGTAGTCTGGGGGCCATGATCGCCGCAGTAGAGGCGATCGCACAAGCAAAGGTTACTTTAGCAGGAGATGTCATTTTGACTTTTGTCGCTGACGAGGAGTATAAAAGCATCGGCACAGAGGAGCTGGTAAAGGCATACAAAGCAGATGCGGCGATATGCTGTGAGCCTTCCGATCTGGCGATTGGCGTCGTTCACAGAGGATTTGCCTGGGTCAAATGCGAGGTGCTGGGCAAGGCAGCTCACGGAAGTCGTCCAGCAGAAGGGATTGATGCAATCGTTCGTGCGGGCAGGGTCCTGCAAGAGCTGGAGCGTCTTTCAGACAGATTGGCTCAAGGCACGGCTCATCCGATACTCGGTGCGGCATCTGTCCATGCTTCACTCATTCAGGGTGGAACAGAGCTGTCCACCTACCCAGATTATTGCCGCATTGACTGGGAGAGAAGGACGTTGCCGGGCGAGACAGAGGCAGACGTGGTTAATGAAATAGAAGCGATCCTACAGAAGCTGCGCGCTGAAGATGAGACGTTCCAAGCAAGCGCCGAGCTGTCATTTTTGCGAGAGCCGTTTGAAGTCGGGCTGGATGAACCTGTTTATATCGCTCTTCAGGCAGCGTGTAAGAGCGTGATGGGAAAAACACCCGAAGTATGCGGATTCTCAGGGTGGACGGATGCGGCATTATTGCAGGAAGCGGGAATCCCTACTGTCTTATTCGGACCAGTGGGAGCCGGTCTGCATGCGGCAGTCGAATATGTAGAGGTAGATAGCTTGGTAGACATGAGTGCCATCTTGGTGGAGACAATTTGCGATTTTTGCCAGTAAAAAAATGCATAAGGGCTGGCTTCCTTTGTGATGCGCTATAATGTAGGCAATAGATTGACGGGAGGGGAAGCCCGATGCCCTTGCGAGATATTCAAGAAAGTGTGCAACAGATTGCTTCGGCTGTTGCATCCGTTCTGCGCGTAGAGGTAGAGATTGCGGACAGTCAGTTTTTGCGGATCGCAGGGACGGGGAAGAATGAGGCTGGCGTTTTGCGGACGATGGCAGGAGAGGACCATATATACCGGGAGTCGTTGCTCGCCGGGCATCCTGTTGTGATCATGCATCCAGGGCAAGATGAGCGGTGTCGTCCCTGTATGCATTATGGAAATTGCACGGAGACGGGAGAGATTTGCTGCCCGATACAATTAGACAATGAAAATATAGGTGTGATCGGCCTGCTCGCTTTCGATGAGGAGCAGCGCGAGCGGTTGTTTGCGGATGTGGATGCGATATTGACCTATTTGCAAAAAATGGCCGAGCTGATCGCCATTAAGCTAAAAGAGCATTACTTGTACGTCGAGCAGTTGCATACGGTAGAAAAGCTGCGTGTCGTCATGGATGAAATGGACAAAGCCATGTTTCTCGTCGATCAAGACAATCGGATCATTCAGGCGAACCAGCGTGCCCGTCAGTATTTGCAGCTCGATCACGACGACAGTCAAATGGCAGGATGGATAGACGCTATTCGCGATGCAGATGCCGCGCAGTCTGCGCCAAAGCAGGTCGTTTTGTCTATCGGGCAGGAAGAAAAGACATTTTTGTTTGCCATCAAGCCCATTCTCCTGGCAGGAACGGTCAAAGAATGGGTGATTACGCTAGATGATGTACAGGAAGTCGTGCAAATCGCAAGGCAGGTGAGTGGATACTCGGAGCCCGACGCTTTTCGGATGATCGGTGGAAACAGTCCTGCGATTGTACAGGCAAAGGAAGTGGCAAGACGTGTAGCAGCCAGTGATTCGACAGTCTTGCTCCAAGGTGAAAGTGGAACCGGAAAGGAGCTCTTTGCTAAAGCCATTCATCAGGCAAGCCCGCGCCGTGACGAGCCGTTTCTCTCGATTAATTGCGCCGCAATCCCTGAGCATTTGATGGAGAGCGAGCTGTTCGGTTACGAGGAAGGCTCATTCACAGGAGCGCGAAAGGGTGGAAAACCGGGGTTGTTTGAGGTCGCGGGAAAAGGCACACTGTTTCTCGATGAAATCGGGGATATGCCCATGCACTTACAGAGCAAGCTGCTGCGCGTGTTGCAAGAAAAGGAACTGTATCGAATTGGAGGTAACGGCAAGCCCATACGCTTAGCGGCAAGGATCATTGCAGCAACCCATCTGGATTTGCAGGAGCGGGTAGACGCGGGGTTGTTTCGCTTGGACCTGTACTATCGATTGCATGTGATTCCCATTCACTTGCCCTCGCTGCGAGAACGTAGAGAGGATATACTTCCTTTGGCGAACGATATCCTTTTGGCGCATGCGAATCGGGTGGGGAAGAAATTGCACGGCTTTTCCCAAGAGACGCAAAACGTCCTGTTTCATCACGACTGGAGAGGAAATGTCCGAGAGCTGGAAAATGTAATCGAGTACGCAGTCAATATGGAAGCAAACGCTTGGGTTCAGCCCTCGAGCTTGCCGATTCGAACGGGAATGCTGCGTGAATCTTCCTCGCATTCCCATAAAGAAAGTCAGGGGTCATTCGACTGGCAAAAGCAAGGGCTTACACTGAAAGAACTGGAACGAGCAGCAATCGATACTGCGATGCAACAAATCCGGGATAGAAACGGACGAAAAGAAGAAGCAGCTGCACTATTAGGCATAAGCCGGGCAACGCTGTTTCGGAAACTGCGCGAGTATGGTCTCACCTGATCTTTGCTTCTAGCTGATTTTTTGGGATTGAGCGGATAATGTGGTATGATGGTTTCGATGAATGAAAGAGAGAATGGTATAAGGAAGGAGTGCCAAAAGAAAATGAGAGAAGTATTAGGATGGATTCGATCGATAACCTTTGCTGTCGTTTTCGCTCTTGTCCTCGGAATCTTTGTATTTCAACCGTTCAAGGTTGATGGGCATTCCATGGACCCTACCTTACAAGACGAACAGCGCATATATGTGTCTAAACTATCACACACGTTTTCTTATTTGCCAGATTACGGCGAGATTGTCGTGATCGACAGTCGGGTAGAGCGAGACCGTACGTTGATGGACGATATCGTGGGGCATCCCTTGGTGTCGCTGGTCACAGGTCAAGGCGATGATCACACGATGTATGTCAAGCGAGTCATTGGAAGACCAGGCGACGTACTAGAGTTCAAAGACAACAAGGTGTATCGAAACGGTGAGGCATTGAACGAACCATATATCAAAGAAACGATGGAATATGTAGCAGACGGAAAGATCACGGTTCCAGCCGATCATGTTTTTGTCATGGGAGATAACCGGAATCACAGCACAGATTCCCGCGATATTGGTTTTATTCCGCTGGATCATGTGATGGGAACCATGATCGAAAATCCTCTCAAAAAGTAAGAACGTGAGTGAGAAAAGGTTGTCCAATTATGGGCAACCTTTGTTTCATAGAGAAAGATGTCCCACTCTTCTGATAGCTCTAAAAAGGAGGACGGCTTATGCCCAGCATTTTGATAGCGGATCGGGACCAGAACGAACGAATCGGAATCGGATGGCTCGTCACCAGCTATGCCATTCCGTATGACAAGGTGCATAGTGCCGGGACCATGGAAGACGTTTACGAAATGATGGAAGCGCATACACCGGAAGTGATCTGTATTGAACTGGACATGATTGGGCGCGGGCAGTGGGATCGGCTGAAGCTTCTGGTGGATCAGTATCGTCCGACTGTTGTGGTGACCACATCAGAGGCGACATTCGAGCGTGCGATGCAGGGGATTGGACTTTTTGCACGCGATCTATGGCTGAAGCCACAGACACCTGAATACATCAGGAGAATCCTGACGAGATGTTGCCAGGAGCGCTTGGATCGGAAGCGAATGAACGAAGAGAAGGGAATGGGAGCGGACAATGACAGGGATGTCTCGTATCTTGACCTGTTTTTCCCCGGGCATGCTCAAGCCAAGTCTTTTTCGCTCATGCTGGCTCAATTGGAGGATCCGAAGCGGCATCCGGAGCTGCTGCGCTTTTTTGAGGAATATCCGTTTCGCGACAAACCCAATCTATTGCCGCTAGGAGAGACCATTGTGGGGGTTTTTCCAATGGATGCTGCGGTTTCGCCTTCTACACTCCACCAAATGGGCAAGCGCTTGCTGATGGACTGGGAAGCAAACAGTGATGCGCCGCTCTTTTTGGTCATGTATGATGCAAGCAACTATGAGCAGAGCTTGAACGAAACGTATACGGAAGCGAGCCAAGCGCTGCAAGTCCGTTTTTTCAAAGGATATCGGCAAGTGACGGTCATTGATAATCGTGTGAATTGGATGATGATTGACCCATTTTTGACCCCTGCCGAACAGCGCACGTGGGTTGAAATGCTGGATGAAGGCAATCGGGAAGAGTTGAAGCAGTGGCTGTATACACACTTCTTTTACAAGGAAGAGCCTTATCCGGAGCCGGGACTGTTGCGTATTCGGCTGACGAGTATTTTGGCCCAAGTCAGGCGCTACATGAAATCGCGTGGTCTTGACTCCGCACCTTTGGAAGAGGAGTATCACCGGGTTTTCGAAACGATTCTTTACTCGCCGATCTTGTATCGGATCGTAGTGGAACTGCTGCTGTTCATCAATCAGCTTCTTGATGTCGCTCATCATTCCATCGACGAGTCCCGTGCAGATGTTGTGGAACAGGCGATTCGCTATATAGAAGGCCGCTACACCGATCCGGCACTGCGCTTAGAGGAAGTCGCACGCTATATCGACCGCAGCCCTTCCTATTTCAGTACGCTGCTCGCGCAAAAGCAAGGAAGCTCTTTTCGCCAAATACTCACATCGTTGCGAGTAAAAGAAGCACGCCGATTGCTTCTCGAGACATCCTTGTCTGTCCATGAGGTGGCAGAGCGATGTGGATTCATCAACGCCAATTATTTCAGTAAAATTTTTAAGGAAAAGACAGGGACAACTCCACGTTTGTTACGAAATCAGAAAAAAAGATAGAAATCGAAAGAAAAGACAGATTTTTTTGTCAAACCATGAATGCGGTTGCATGTGAATCGAAAATAGAGGCACCAAATCGAAAGTGCGGTGCCTTTTTTGTCTTTCCTTGCTTTTTTACAATGGAGCTAAGAAATACATCCTTTTAGAAAAGCAGGTGGAAATGATGACGACGACACAATCCGTTGAGCAATTGATCCAAGCCTTTTCAGGTACCCAATTACATACAAAGGGATGGGTGCAGGAAGCGGCGCTGCGCATGCTTTTGAACAACCTCAATCCTGATGTAGCTGAGCGTACAGAGGATCTGGTCGTATACGGCGGAATTGGCAAGGCGGCACGGAACTGGGAATGCTTCGATGCGATTGTCAAAACATTGCAAACGTTAGAGAGTGATGAAACACTCCTCATCCAGTCTGGGAAGCCGGTTGCTGTATTCAAATCGCATACCGATGCACCGCGTGTGCTGCTGGCAAACTCGAATCTGGTGCCTGCTTGGGCGAATTGGGAGCATTTCCACGAGCTAGACAAAAAGGGTTTGATGATGTACGGACAAATGACAGCGGGAAGCTGGATTTATATTGGAAGCCAGGGCATCGTGCAAGGGACGTACGAGACGTTTGCAGAACTGGCACGCCAGCATTTTGAAGGCACACTGACCGGAACGATTACCTTGACAGCTGGCTTGGGCGGAATGGGTGGTGCGCAACCGTTGGCCGTATCGCTCAATGGTGGCGTCAGCATCAATATCGAGGTGGACCCGACCCGTATCCAACGCAGACTGGACACGAAATACCTGGATGTGATGACAGACAGTCTAGACGAAGCGATCCGTTTGGCGGAAGAAGCGAAACGCGACAAAAAAGGCATTTCCATCGGATTGTTAGGCAATGCACCGGAAGTGCTGAATGCCATGCTGGCTCGCGACTTTATCCCGGATGTGCTGACGGACCAGACCTCCTCGCATGATCCACTCAACGGCTACATTCCCATCGGCATGTCACTTGCGGAAGCAGCCGAACTGCGGACACGCGATCCGAAAGCGTACGAATCCCGTGCAAAAGCAAGCATCGCTGAACACGTTCGCGCCATGCTCGCCATGCAGGAAAAAGGAGCAGTTACTTTCGACTATGGCAATAACATCAGGCAGGTGGCAAAAAACGAGGGTGTAGAGGATGCATTCCGTTTCCCTGGCTTTGTGCCAGCCTACATCCGTCCGCAATTTTGTGAGGGCAAGGGGCCGTTCCGCTGGGTAGCGCTGTCCGGCGATCCTGAGGATATTTACAAGACAGACGAAGTCATTCTTCGCGAGTTCTCCTACAATACTCATCTGTGCAACTGGATTCGCATGGCGCAGGAGCGCATTCAGTTCCAGGGACTGCCTTCCCGCATTTGCTGGTTAGGCTATGGCGAGCGTGCGCGTTTTGGTCAAATCATCAATGAGATGGTAGCGCGCGGTGAGCTTTCGGCCCCTATCGTCATTGGGCGTGACCATCTGGACTCCGGTTCTGTCGCTTCGCCAAACCGTGAGACGGAAGCGATGAAGGATGGCAGCGATGCGGTTGCAGACTGGCCGATTCTCAATGCCATGATCAATGCAGTAGGCGGAGCGAGCTGGGTATCTGTGCACCACGGAGGAGGCGTTGGCATGGGCTACTCTCTCCACGCCGGAATGGTCATCGTGGCAGATGGTACTCCAGAAGCAGCACGTCGTCTGGAACGAGTTCTCACGACCGATCCAGGCATGGGCATCGTCCGACATGTCGATGCAGGGTACGACCTCGCAGTTCAAACAGCCAAGGAAAAAGGCGTCCACATTCCGATGATAAAGGAGTAAGAGCCATGACTAAACCTGTATGGATTCGCCACGCCAGTCAGCTTGCTACTCTGGCTGGCAGCTCCTCTTCCCCGGTAGTAGGAGCGCAAATGAATGAGCTGTCGATCATCGAGGACGGAAGCATCTGGCTGGAAGACGGCGTTATCCAGCGTGTGGGAACAGATGAGGAGCTGGCGCTTTACTATCGAGACCGTGCGCATGAGGCGCAAATCATCGATGCTTCGGGTAAGCTGGTCACACCAGGGCTGATCGATCCGCATACACATCTGGTGCACGCGGGCAGTCGGCAAAACGAGTTTAATATGCGGCTAAACGGTGCGACGTATATGGAGATTATGAACAATGGCGGGGGAATTCACTCGACAACCGCAGCGACGCGCGCAGCTACCCACGAAGAGCTGTTTGCTCAGAGTAAGCAGCGTCTTGACCAATTTCTGTTGCATGGGGTTACAACTGTTGAGGCGAAAAGCGGCTACGGCCTGACATTGGAAGATGAGCTGAAGCAGCTGGAGGTCGCCAAGCAGTTGCACGAGGAACATCCCATGGACATCGTCAGTACCTTCATGGGTGCACATGCGGTGCCGCGCGAATACAAGGAAAATCCGGATGCATTTGTAGATGTGGTCATCGAGGAAATGATCCCAGAGGTTGCTCGTCGCAAGCTGGCTGTTTTTAACGATGTGTTTTGCGAAAGAGGTGTGTTCACCCCTGAGCAGTCCCGACGCATTCTCGAAGCAGGGGTCCGTCATGGGTTGCTGCCGAAGATTCATGCCGATGAAATCGAACCGTATGAAGGGGCAGAGCTGGCAGCTTCTGTTGGCGCGGTATCAGCGGATCATTTGCTGCGTGCCTCTGACAAGGGGATTGAACAGATGGCAGAAGCGGGTGTCATCGCTGTGTTACTGCCCGGTACGGCATTTTTCCTGATGGCAGAGTCAGCAAATGGCAGGAAAATGATTGATCGTGGGGTGGCTGTCGCGATTTCGACGGATTGCAATCCGGGCTCGTCTCCAACCGTTTCGCTCCCACTCATCATGAATCTGGGTTGCCTGAAAATGGGGATGACGCCAGCAGAGGTGCTGACGGCAGCTACTATCAATGCTGCTCACGCAATCCGCTGCGCGCATGAAGTCGGCAGCCTTGAGGTAGGGAAAAAAGCAGATGTCACGATTTTTGACGTCCCTGATTTCATGACCTTGCAATATCGTTACGGAATCAACCACGTAAACACAGTAATCAAAAACGGAGCGATTGTCGTTGCTGGGGGCAGACTGGCGTAATATGACCCTCTCCGGACTTCCTGCTTCTGCCATGAGCAAGAAAAGTGGTATGATGGTGGCAGGTTTGAACAAGCAGAGGAAAGAGGGGTTATTCATGTCAGGATTCGGAATTTTCCGTGATGTGGTCACGTCAGAACAGCAACTGCGCGAAATGGTTGGAGAACCAAGTCGTCTCGTACAGAACAAGGCGATAACCCAGTTGGATGACCATAGCCGCAACTATATTGCCCAAGCGCCATTTCTCATCATTGCCACAGCAGACAAAGATGGCCATTGCGATGCTTCGCCACGCGGAGATGCGCCTGGTTTTGTGCATGTCATCGATGATCATCATCTCGTCATCCCTGAGCGCCCAGGAAACAAGCGGATGGATACTATCACGAACATTTTGGTCAACCCGCATATTGGGCTTATCTTTTTGATTCCTACGCTGGAAGAGACGTTCCGCGTGAACGGCAAGGCTTGCATTATTCGCGATGAAGAAATACTGGCGAAGATGGCGGTAAACGGGAAGGTGCCTACGCTTGGGATCGGTGTGAAGGTAGAGGAATGCTTCGTTCACTGTGCGAAGGCATTTATGCGCTCTGGTCTATGGAAGCCGGAGTCATGGCCGGCAGAGGGGACGACTCCTAATGTCGCACAAATGCTGGCGGACCATGTGAAGCTTCCGGGTGTGACGGCAAAAGAAGTGGCGGAGGGCTTGCAAGACAGCTATACGAAACGATTGTACTAATCATGTCGAAAGAGAAACGGCAGCCATCCATTCAGCGTGATGGCTGCCGTTTCGTCATGTTATTCGCGAACAGGATCATCTACCAGCCATCCTGCACCGATTTCACCCCAGTAGTAACACTCCAACGAATACGATTGCATATTCGAATAGCGGATGTGTTCCGGGATAAGGAATGCGGGATTTACGCCACCTGTTCCGCCTGTGGGCGTTCCTTTGGTGATCCCGCGGAAAATGACCTTGATATTATAGGTGGGCAGATTGGTCATGCTCCTCAGTCTATTAATAACTCTTTGCTTGAGATCGCCTAGTTCGGCAGCTGCATTGTTTTCCGTTTTTGTGTAAGGCCAAGGATTTTCCGAATGATACTTTTGAATGACGATGACGTATTCATCATAATTACCAGTGTCGCGCCGTTTGTCCAATTGGCCGATCGCTTCGTGAATGCGGGCGTTAATTTGTAAATCATCATGGGAGCTGATCGTTTTGATCTCCATCGCAACGCGTTTATTTACTTCTAAAACGTTGGAATGATCCTCGTCTTCGTCCATTATGTGGACACTCTCATCGTTGGCGTTTTCCTGCTTCTCCAAATAGTTGTAATCGATGTCAGGATCGTTGTCCTTATCTTGACCGAAATATGGCGTGATCTCCTGTCCGAAAAGACGCTGTGCTTCTTCTAGTTCTGTATAGTTCCCACCTGTAACCGAGAAAATGTCCGAAATTTTTGAGTGCAGACTGTAGCTGTATTTCACTTTGTTAAAGTAAGACAAGTAGTTTGTCTCGTCAAAAAGTTCATTGATTGTTCCTTCATGCAAATCATTGGTTTTCGCCACATGCTTATTCCACATTCTGCGTGCATCTAACAAGGCTTCATCCCACGTTCCTTGTATGATTGGGGATGATACAGAACTTGTTGTGTTATGGTCCGTGCTGTCCAGCTTGGTACCAGAAGCCGCAACAGATCCGTAGCGATCAGCTTCCGCTTCGAGAGCAGGATCGTCATTGATCGGCAGGCTGGCATCCGGAACGTTCGCTTTTACCCGTCCTTGTCGTTGCTGAACCACATGTGTCAGCTCATGACCGAGCAGTTGCTGACCACTTCGCGTCTCGGGCTGATAAGTGCCGGGAGCAAAGTGAATGTCATTCCCTTGGGCAAAGGCAACAGCCCCGATTTGGGAGGCGACAGACGATTCTGGGTGAATCTGTACATCTGAAAAATCAGTGCGAAAAGCCTTCTCCATTTTTGCTTGGACGGAATCGGGGAGTGAGCGACCGCTGCCGGAAGAGAGATTCTCCGATTTTTGCAAGGGAGTCCTCGATAACATGCGCTGCACAGCCTGATTGCCAAGAGTCTTTTGCAGAGAAAGGATGTGGGAAGAGTGACTTGCCTTTCTTTGGACCTGGCTCGGTTGGAGCATGGACCTGGAAGCAGGTGCTTTCGTTTTTTCATGAGTCGCATCCATAGATGGCTTGCTAGATTCATAGCGTCGCATGATTACACCCCCTCTGCTTTTGTCACGTCCAATTGAATGGGTTCCTTTTGCTGTGCTTGATAGAAATAGAGATACAAATACGGGTCGACCAAATAGCTCGTGATAGCTCCAGAACGGTTAGAATACGTGGTGGACGTCTTGGGCAAAATGGCAGATTTGCTGTCGAGCTCGTTCCGATCTTCTTTGACGATAGAGATGATCTGTGGGTGATATACGTGGACGGCAGTGACAATCTGCTTGCTAGGGTGTCCTGGTGCTGGTTCAAGTGTAAAAGCCATGCTCATGTCACGGTAGGTAAGCTTTTGAGACGATAAGATGGCCTCGTTTGCTGGTGGAGCTTCGGGTACTTTTTGATCGGCAGAAGGAGTGACAGCTCCCTCGGCTTGTTTTGGCGCGTCATCGTCGGGCTTGCCCATAATCTCTTCCAGCTTGCTCCTGGAGATGCCGATGAATCCAGGTAAATAAATACGTCCTTCACGGAAGTACCCCTTGTACAACGGCAGGCCTTCCTTGTCGTAGAGCACCCCGATGCCATCGTAGGAACCTGCGCGAAATTGCCCTTGATACAACAGAGCGTCTTCGGCAGAACGAAGCTCTCCCGTTCCGTGATAATGCCCTTCGGCAAAGCCGCCTTTATACAGCGTTACGCCACTTGCATCACGAAGCTCGCCCTGCCCGTGATACACACCCAGTAAAAAATCACCTTGATAGACGATGCTACCACTGGTGGAGAGTTTGGTACCGGCTCCATTGAAGTGCCCATTTCGAAAATGACCTTCATACACGAGCTTGCCATCCCGATCAAAAAAACTACCGGTTCCATTGTATCTGCCGTCCACAAATTGCCCTTTGTACTGCACGAGCCCGTTTTCGTAGTAATCGGTACCTTCACCGCCGTAGAAGCCATTGTCAAACAGTCCGCCGTAGAGCAGCTTTCCATCCTTCGTAAAAAGCCTGCCAGCTCCGTTGTACACGCCATTTTTAAAAGCGCCCTCGTATTTGATTGCGCCGTTTGTGTACAATTCCTGACCGGCTCCATCGAGCTTCCCATTTTTGAATTCTCCCTGAAAAACGACTTGCTGGTTGTCGTTGTACAACGCTCCCTGACCAGCGTAAACGCCATTTTCAAACCCACCTTGATAGACGAGAACGCCTTTCCGGTATCCTTTGCCTAAGCCTTGTGGAGTGCCACTTTTGAACTCGCCATTGTAAAGGAGCTTCCCATTGTCGTCATAGAGCTCGCCTTTTCCGTCATACAGACCATCTACGAGCTGGCCATGATAAATCATCGTGCCTTCCGGGTTGTAGATAATCGCCAGACCCGTGTCGGAAATCTGTTGATTTGGAGTTTTTAGATGAATGACGATGGGACGCTGCAAATAGCGGTTAAGCGCATCGGGAGGATTGATGAACAGGAAGTAGACTAGGACAAGGAGGAATAGTCCTGTCAAAATGAGAAAGCGTTTGGCGATGTAAAAACGGCCGATATGCACGTAATCGTTGAGTGAAGTTTCTTTTTTGGCGAACAGTCCGGCAATGCCGTTCTTGATCCAATCGAGGGCTTGCTTGGGGAGAGCGGCTCCTTTTTTTATCCAATCTTGCACCCATTTTTTGAGCGGATTGATGAGCGGGTCGACAATCGTTTGTTCCGTTAGCTTTTGGAGTTGTTTGTCCATAACGTTTCCTCCCTATCTGTCAGGGAACCTGAATCGTCGCTTGACCGGGGTTCGTGATCTGGATGACGCCACCCCAGCTACACATGAGCTTGGAGGTTTGATTGAGGGCAGGCATGTTGGCGACGAGAACAGTAGGGGAGCCAGGAACCCAAGGAGCGGCGGTGACAGGAACGCAGGGGACCGGAGTGAAAACACCCAGCTTCGCCGCTGTAGCTGCTGCGACCTGAGGGTTGGACATCGTATTGCACATCCCGAATGGAAGGACGTTTACCATCGGTTTATTGTCCATGATGTTTGCGATCGGCATACTGGTTGTGACGCGGTTCACTGGGAGCACCATGAGTGAGCTGGGAGCTGCCCCGAAGCTGCACTGTAGCATGGCTCCTCCGCAGACGAGTTGTCCCATAAAGCCAACTCCTTTGCATAAGTCATCTGGTAAGATATTGAAAATCAATCTGTATAGTAGTATAAATGTCAAATAGAGAAGATGTATAGCGAAATTTGTAATTTTTAGTATAATGTTGCTTGGTATCATTTTCGAAAATATGTTTTCGAGAGATGGGAGAACCGCAAACGATGGGAAATAACAAGAAGTATTCCTGGTTGACCGGACTGCTGATTGTGTTTGTTGGGATCGGCTTGCTGCTCGTTTGGAACGTGGATAGAAGCGGGAAGCAGGGCGTACCGTTTCGAGGGATCGACAGCATCGCGGTCAATAGTCAAAAGGATGTCATCCTCATAACGGATGGACATCAAAAGCTAATTAGCCTGTCCCCTGATCGGTCGCTAAGGTACCAACAAGTACTGGAGCAAAATCCAGAAGAAGGCTTGGAAAATTTCACAGAGGTAGCCATCGACGAAGAAGGCTATGCGTACGTGCTGATTACAAAGCTCGATAGCTTTGGTTTGCGAACCGTATCCGAGAGAATCGTGCGAATGTCGCCAGATGGAGAAATCGTACAAGTCGTGTATGAAGATTCATACGGAGCGAACAGCTCGTACAAGCGCATTGGCAAGGTACGCTCCCTGCAAGTCGCGAAAGATCGTCTTTCCTTTTATGTTTATCAACACCCTGAAGTGATTGCCTATCAATTTGTACCCTCTGACTCACCCCCCACACAACTCTATCAAATCCAATTGCCTAATGAAGTATACGTCAATGAAATCACAGGAGTAGACCCGCAACTTACCTATGTCACTACCAAGCGCGGAGAGGTTTTCCAGGTCGACGTTCCCCTTGGGAGCAGGGAAGCTCAAGTGAAGGGGCCGCTCTACATTCACTCCGAACGGTCCGAAAAGAATCATACCGTCCCCAATCATGTAAAAGTGGGGCCAGCAGGTCGTCTCCTTTTCTACAATTCCGATCAAAATGTCATGGAACGCTTCGATCCCGCACATCCAGATGAAATCGCCTTGATGGTGCCTTCCAAAACATTCGAGCAGATCAAGTCGAGCGATAGCAGTGCACTAACGGCGTTTGCTGTAACCCCCAAGTATGAGTTCGTAGTGGCCACAGATAATCAGCTCGTCTTCTTGGATCAACAAGGAAATGTGATGACCAAGCTCACTTCCCCGTCAGTATCCGAAAAAGACCGCTTGAAGGAATGGACCTGGTGGACAGGATTGGGCGTGGAAATTCTCCTGTTTTGTGTCATTCAGTTTCTGTTGTTTCGCCTCTTCCGGATTCCGTTGATTATCAAGCAAACGATCGTGATAGCTCCACTAGTTGTTGTCCCCGTATTCCTTCAACTGGAGGGAACGAAGCTGACCTTTTCTTTTATGGAGCAGGAAAATCAAACCGATCTTCGCCTCCAAGCCTATGTTATTTCTACCCTGATCGAAGGGGACAAGCTGGATGGAATCAACGGAGCCATTGATTACATGAATGCGGATTATCAAGCAGTACAGGCCGACCTGAAAAAACTGGAGGTCCCAGATGATGTGAATGTGAACAGGGGGCTGTACAAAACGATTTATAAATACAAAGATGGCGAATTGTTTCTCATGATGGATGACAATGACAGCGCAGAAGTGTTTGAGAATGTGCCCATTGATGACGAGTTCCGCAGTGTGGTCATGAAAAGGGAGATCGTTTCCGGTAAAGCACAGGATCGGACAGGCTACTGGATGTACGCGATGGCCCCGATATACAACTCCTCCGGTAAGCTATCCGGTGTGTTGGAGCTGGGCAGAGAAATGAACGGAGTCCGTATGCAGCACACCGACATGTCCCGTGAGCTCGGAAAAGGCGCTGCGCTGGTCTGGTCGATTTGTGCGAGTCTATTTTTCCTTTTCTCGTGGCTGACATACCGAAACATTCGCAATCTGCAAACGAACGTCTCCGATATGGGAAAAGGCGACTACAGTGTGGTGGTGAGGGTTCGCTCCATGGATGAAATTCAAAAGCTGGCAGAAAGCTTCAACCAAATGGCAAAGCGCATTCGTCAGTACATCTCGAATATCACGAGGATGAGCGAGGCGAACAATCGCTTTGTGCCGCAGCAGTTTATCCATTTTCTCGGGAAGGAAAGCATACTCGACGTGGAGCTGGGTGATCAGGTGGAGCGGGAAATGGCGATTATGCGCATGAGTCTGCAATCGTTTCATGCCATCTCTCATCGTCTGCGACCAGAGACGACCTTCCGCGTCATCAATGCGTTTCTCAAGCGCTTTGCTCCGATTGTGAACGAGAATCAAGGAATGATTACCGAATATCTCGATCCCGGCGTGCTTGCTGTTTATCCAAAAGAAGCGAAAGACGCGCTGGATGCGGCTGTACAAATGCGCCGTACGTTAGCGGACTATAACGAGCAACGGGCGGAAAAAGGGTACGATCCGATTGAATTGCGGGTTGCGCTGCATCACGGTCCACTGATGCTCGGAATTATTGGCGAGTCGACGCGTCTGGAGGCTGCGATCATATCGGATCACGTCCGCGTGGTGGAGAAAATGGAAAAGATGGCAGAAACGCTCGGAGCCTGCATCCTGATGTCCGATTCGCTGTTTGCCAAAATGGGAGAGAGCACGCCGTACCGATATCGTGATTTAGGCTGGGTGCATATAGAGGGAGAGGCTCAGCCGATGCATTTGTATGACGTCTACGAAGGGGACACTGACCAGATTCGTGCACACAAGGAGGAGACGAAGGAATTGTTTGAGCAAGCGATTGTGATGTATCAAAATGGGAGGTTTCACGATGCACGCTCCGCTTTTCTGTCCGTCATCAAGCAAAACCGCTGGGATCAGGCGGCGCGAAAGTATTTCTACTTATGCGACGAATACGCCCAAAAAGGGGCCGAACGAGATTGGTCTGGCGAATTGAAAATATCGTAGGAGCGGTGAAAAAGCGAAATGACTAGTCCCGAATCGAATCACAACCAGTGGAACTATTACGAAGAAATGCTTCGATGGCTGGATGTTCATCTGATGCGCTTGCTGGCAGTGCGAGCACAGCAGGGGGATGATTATCCGCTTGATCAAATGAGGGGGGTGATTGTCACAGAGGAAGAAGTCGTGCAATTGCTCGAGGCAGCCCCGCCAGCAACGCAGCTATGGGAAGCTTTCACAGAGCGGGTGGCAGCATGCGAGGAACGACTGGATGCCCTGCACATGCAAGAAGCAGGTAGCGTACCGATTCTGGCAGTGGCAGAGGCTTTTTCGCTCAATCGCTTCGAGCTGGGATGTTTATTTCTTTGCCTGGCAGTCGAGCTGGATCGGAAGTACGAAAAGCTGTTTGGCTACCTCCTTGATGATATTACGTGCAAGTCACCTACTCCCGAATTGGCGATGCAGCTATTTTGCCAGACAGCTGCTGAGAGAATAGAGGCCTGGACAGCGTTTACGCAAAAAAGCAAGCTGGGCCGATTGCTGCTTTTTACCGAGGCGGACATGGGTGGAAGCGGCTCTTGGCTCTCTCGGCCGTTAAAGCTGGATGAACGCATGCTGCACTTTTTGACGACAAGGGATGGAGGTGATGCCAGTCTGCCGCCTTGGCTATCCTGGAGCTTGCCAGATCAAGAGTTGGAACCATATGTAGGGGAGAGCGCGATTCATTTGCAGGAGCGCTTTGAAACATTTTGGGAAACAGCAGGAGCAGATTTAGAGCGACTTCTCCTGCACTTGCATGGTCCGACTGGTGTTGGTAAAAGGCATCGCGTTAAGCATTTGTTTCATCGCGTCAGGCGGCCGGTGCTGTTCGTCGATGCAGAGCGCTTGATCCGGGAGGAAGCTTTTGCACGAAGATTACAGCAGATATTGCGGGAGGTGCAGCTGCGGCGGGGGGTACTGTGCTTGCATCAGTTCGAGGTTTTTCTGACAGAAGAGGTACAAACAGCTGGGCGCAAGCAGCTGTTGATGGATGAACTCGAAAGCTTTTCAGTACCCACTGCCATTGTGGCGAAAAGTCAATGGAAGCCGCAAAACGCTCTGGGGAAGCGGATTTGGCTGGAAATGGAGGTACCTAGTCCAGATGAAACGGAAAGGAGGCGATTATGGGAAACGGGCAGTGCAGGCATGAGCTTTTCTCAAGAGATTGACATAGGCGTTTTCGCAGGGAAATTCAAGCTGAATGCGGGGCAAATCAATCAGGCGCTTCACAGAGCAAATGAGATGGCGATGCAGACGAAAGAAAGGATCATTACGAAAATGCACCTGCATGATGCTTGTTTCCTGCAAATGAGACATGCGCTAGAAAAGCACGCTTCTCGATTGAGACCCAAATACAGCTGGGAAGATCTGATTTTGCCTGAGGAGCAACTGACTTTGTTGCGAAACGCCTGCAATCAGGTGACCTATCGAAATGTTGTTTTGGGGGAGTGGGGCTTTGGGCGAAAGCTCTCTTATGGCAAGGGCGTCAGCATGTTGTTTGCAGGTCCTCCGGGTACGGGCAAGACGATGTCGGCGGAAGTCGTGGCAAATGAACTAGGTCTGGAGCTTTTTAAAATTGACCTGTCGCAGGTGATCAGCAAGTACATTGGGGAGACGGAAAAAAACCTCCACCACATTTTTTCAGAAGCGAGAATCGGCAATGCCATCCTCTTCTTTGATGAAGCCGATGCCCTTTTTGGCAAGCGCTCAGAGGTGAAAGATTCGCATGACAAATACGCGAATGTGGAAACGGCCTACTTGCTGCAAAAGATGGAGGAGTACGAGGGGGTCTCCATTTTGGCGACGAATCTCCTACAAAATTTTGACGAGGCCTTCATGCGCAGAATTAACTACGTGGTGAAATTTCCTTTTCCCGAACCGTTCTATCGCGAAGAAATATGGCGCAGCATGTTCCCGGCCGATACGCCGCGAGCTGCTGACATCGATTTTGAGTTTCTCGCGTCCAAGCTGCACATTGCTGGGGGCGGAATCAAAAATGTGGTTCTCGCTGCCTCTTTCTTGGCTGCATCGGAAGGTACGCCCGTTTCCATGAGTCATTTGATTGCGGCTGCCAAGCAGGAGTTAAAAAAGATGGGTAAGCTGCTATTGAAAGAGGATTTGGGGGAGTATGCCATCAGGTAGTACGTATCGGAAGGATGCATGATTTTACAAAATTAGATAAAAATTCATGCAAAACCATTAATTTCAATGTTATGATAAGTATATTCTGTCAAATAATGTCGAGGTGAACGGGTATCAGCCAGTACACCGCCATTGCTGAAGTAGGAGAGACGCTGCTCGCTCTTTTGCGCAAAGAGATGACGCCGGAGCCGATTAGCCAGCCGGAGTTGATCGGCCTAAGCTCGCCTGCTCAGCCAGGAGATTTGGCGCTAGCCTTGTTTTTATACGAAATCCGGGAAAGTCAGGAGAGGCAGCACATGATGATCAGTGAAGGTACTGATCAGTTGCGATATCCCCCAATGACGGTCAATCTATCCTACATATTGACCGCCCATTCCCCAGCAGAACAGCATACCCGCATGCTGGACGAGCATCGCATCCTCGGGCGTGCCATGCAGGTTCTCTACGACAACGCCATTTTGCGTGGCGATCATCTTCAAGGCTCCCTCGCAAACATGGATACAGAGCTTCGTGTCGTCGTGGAGCAGCCTCCCGTTGATAAACTCATCCAACTATTTCCACATGTTCCGTACAAGCTATCCATCGGCTACTCGGTAGGGCCGGTTCATATCGATTCAACTCGAGTTCGTTCAACGAAGCGCGTACTGGAACGGGATATTCGGATACGAGGGGAAGGTCATGGTTAATGGATCAGCATTTCCAGGTGCGCATTCGTTCCGTCTTCTCGTATGCCGTCCGTCTGGTGGACATGTATACAAGAGGAGCCCCTTTTCGCTCGAGCTTGTCTGTTCGCTTGGCGAATCATCCACAAGTGCCCGTATGTAAAGGGGACGGATGGTATATCTTTACGGATTTGCCTGATGGGATTTACACGCTCTCCATAAGCAGCCGGGAGTATATGGATCACTCCATGTCCTTCTCCGTGATCACTGGGAGTACATCTTACACGGAGTCCATCATTTACTTGCAACCGAGTCCAGCCTATCCATTCCAGGCAGGAGACTCCCTTGTTCGAGGGAGAGCTTGCGTGGAGGATGGTTCCCCAGCTGGCGGAGCCTATGTGCAGGCTGTCATCTCGTATGAGCGAGATGCCCCGGTGAGATTGGCCGAGGACGCTGACAAAGAGGCCATGGAGCTAATCGTAGCCAGTAAAAAAGGTCAAGTCGATTTGGCTGACGCTTTTCTTCTCGAAACACCCACATGCAAAGGGACGATCATTCGTTTTGCAAGTCCCCCAAAAGGTCGGGTTTATCCCTTGACCGAACCTCTTTCTTTTGCCTACCCAAGAGGCACTGTCTTACTCCCCCTGCTCGAAACGCATTGCGACGACAGAGGAGAATTCGTAGTTGCCCTTCCGTTGTTTCTGGAAAAAACTCATGCTCGTATGAATATTGAAGTGCGGCGGGAAGAAGCCGCTGGTTTTGCCGAGCTTTCCATTCAAGCCGGTACGACCCAATCCATAGGTATCATCCAAATGAACAGATCCAAATAGGGTGATCCGGCAGTTGTTTGGCGTCGGTCCATGACACCCTGCTGCCTGATTATAGAGCAAGACTCATGTATCAAAACGGCTTTTTTCGTAAGTGGTAAAGCAAGTGATGAAATTAATCGGAGGGAGGGACTGATTGCAGGTTTCTGCTGCTAATACATGCGGAACTCTCCAATCAGGATACGATGCCAGAGTACTTATCACCAGGGGTGTATGTCGAGGAGTTTGATAGTGGCCCCGTTCCCATGGAGGGAGCGAGTACGAGCACGGCCGGCTTTATCGGGTTGGCCCAAAAAGGACCCGTTGCGGGATTGCCTGAGCTGATTACAGGTGTCAATGATTTCCGCAAGTTGTTCGGTTCCTATTTGTCTGAGAACGCGTTTGGCGAATACCGCTATCTCGCCTATGCGGTGGATCACTTCTTTCTGAATGGAGGCTCCCGTTGCTATGTGATGCGAGTAGCGCCAGCAGATGCGAAGCCAGCTTCCAATGAAGGCAACAGCGAAGGAGCTGTCCTTCGGATTGCTGCTAAAAACCCAGGGGCATGGGGAAATCAGATCCGCGTAAATTTGATTCCGTCGAGCAAGGCAAAAACGCAGATTTACGAGCAACTAGGCGAGGCTCCCAAGTACCGTGTGAAAAATAGTGCAGGCTTTCAACCAGGTGATGTCGTCTCTTTCTATGACGGTGAAACCAAACAGTACAGGGAAGTGGTTTCGTCCCAAGACAATGTGATCGAGCTGTCAGCTGTGCTCACAGGAGACGTCGTCGATAACAATTTGCTGCCAGTCAAAATTTTGTCCACATGCGAATTCACGGTGCAAGTCTTCTACAACGATGAGGCTGAAGAGTTCGACAAATGCTCGCTCAATGTCTCTGCTGCCAATCATGTAAGCAAGCTGCTGTCCAAGAGCAATATCGTTGAGGTCGAAGCGGGTGCTGCTCCAGCAAGCCCTGAAGTCATTCCTCCTTTTACCGTCATTTCAGGGATGGCAGAAGAAACTCAATCCGAGGGCGGAAAGACGGAATTCGGTCTGTATCAAATCTCTTTGGCAGGAGGTAGCGACGGTTCTGTCGCCAATCTGTCAGCGGGCGAATACATGGGGGAGGATCACGGACCGGGGAAACGTACGGGAATCCAAGCCTTCATCGATAATGACGAAGTGAGTATTATGGCCATTCCTGGCGTGACAGACCCAAATGTGCAGCTCGCGCTTGTGGCTCATTGTGAAAACTTGAAAAGCCGCTTCGCCATCCTCGATATCCCACGTGACAAGAAAAAAGTAAGCGATGTGTTGACGCATCGCAATATTTTCGATACGCAATACGCGGCTATCTACAATCCTTGGCTGCAAGTGTTTGATCCGCTAGACAAGCGCAACATCTACATTCCGCCATCAGGCTCCATGGCTGGTATTTACGCACGCTCGGACAATACCCGAGGCGTGCATAAGGCTCCGGCAAACGAGGTCGTGCGCGGCTGCACAGGACTGGATTGCCAGTACAATACGGGCGAACAGGATATTTTGAATCCGAAGGGAGTCAACCTGATTCGCGCGTTTACAGGTCAAGGAATTCGCGTCTGGGGTGCGCGGACGATGTCATCGAATGGGCTATGGAAGTACATAAACGTACGCCGCCTGTTCATTTTCCTCGAACAATCGATCAAAAACGGGACAAACTGGGTGGTATTTGAGCCGAATGACGAGAGGCTGTGGGCCCGCGTCCAACGCACGATTGATTCTTTCCTGACGCGTGTTTGGCGAGATGGCGCGTTGATGGGCTCAAGCCCGCAGGAAGCCTTTTACATTCAAATCGGCAGAAGCACGATGACACAGGATGATATCGACAATGGCAGATTGATCTGCGTGATTGGTATAGCACCTGTCAAACCAGCAGAGTTCGTCATCTTCCGTATTACGCAAAAAACATCTGATCAGCAATAATTCACGACGGAAAACGGTGTGAGGAAAGGGGTACAGTATGGCAGATCGCAAGGATCCATACCGCAAGTTTCGGTATCGGGTAGAGATGGATGGGATTCAGCAGGCTGGCTTCAGTGAGGTTTCGGGTTTTGATGCGTCTGTGGACGTAGTCGAGTATCGCGAAGGCAATGAGGTAATTACTCCGCGCAAGCTCCCGGGCTTGGCGAAGTACGGGAATATCACGCTGAAATGGGGCGTGACGGATTCGATGGATTTGTACAACTGGATGCAGGACACCATCCAGGGCAAGGTCGCACGCAAAACGGTAACGATCATCGCCATCAATGAAGCTGGGGATGATGTCGCTACATGGAAGGTCATTGAAGCATGGCCGACCAAATACACGGCGCCTGATTTTAACGGTACGTCCTCAGAGGTAGCGATTGAGCAGCTGGAAATCGCCCACGAAGGAATGACACGCACGAAATAATAGAAGATCCCGACGCCAAAGAATGGCAAGGAAATGACTTTTCTTTGTCATTCTTGCTGGCCTAGGGTGATGAGGAGGATGATACCATGGCATTTAAAACGGAATACGAATTCGAGCTCCCGCGCGGCTATGTTGATGAAGAAGGAAACCTGCACAAACGAGGTGTCATGCGCTTGGCGACGGCTGCCGACGAAATTTTGCCGATGCGTGATCCACGTGTCCAGCAAAATCCCGGTTACTTGACGATTATTTTGCTGACGAGAGTGATTACCAAGCTGGGAGATGTACGGGGAATTGACACAAGAGTGGTGGAAAGGCTGTTTACCGCTGATCTCGCGTACCTGCAAAACCTGTACAGACAGATTAATGAGTTGGACAGCTCGATGTTCAAGACATCTTGCCCGAAATGCGAGCATGAATTCCAGGTAGACATGGCTTTTTCAGGGGCGCTGGAGGGAGTATGAGTGGGTATCCCATCGACAAGATTTATGAAGAAGCCGCCTTCATCGCCTACTATTTTCACTGGCCACATGACGAGATCATGTCGATGGAACACAAGGAACGGCGGCGCTGGTGTGAAGAGATATCCGCGATTAACCGCAAGCAAAATGACGAACCCGAAAACGTTTTTGATGTGTTCAAGCGGAGGTGATTCTGGTGTTAGCCAATGAGAATCCATATTACACCAACCTCCGATTTCGTGTGGACTTTCTTCCGTTTGGATTGGAGATGGATGGCATCTGGGTCGCTGGATTTAGTGAAGTGTCCGGATTGGCCGTAGAAACAGAGCTGGAGGAGTACCAAGAGGGCGGCGTGAATCATTTCGTCCACAAGCTGCCGAAACGCAGCAAGTTTCCCAATCTCGTCTTCAAACGAGGGTTTGTGAGATCAAACGAGCTGTGGAGATGGTATGAGGACTTCCACTTTGGCCCGCCAGAAAAGCGCAAGCGCAAGCAGGGAGCGATCATTCTGATGGACCCAAACGGAAATGACGTGGGGGCTTGGGCATTTGAAGGGGCTTATCCGGTCAAGTGGGTTGGACCTGAGTTCCGGGCCACGCATGGAGAAGTGGCCATCGAGACATTGGAAATCGTGCACCATGGCTTAAAAGCGTATTTTTAAGCCTTATCCCGTCTGCAAGGAGCAAAAGAAACGATGATAACGATCAAGGCGCTCCCACCTTCGCGTGGTCCATCACTGCTGCCAAGGGCGTCCAGCCAAGGCTTTGCACAAAGCATCATGCAGAAGTATCGGCACGAGGAAGGGCGCGATCCCGGCTACCTCGCTTTGATCCATCGTGATTTTTCGCCGAGTATCGGAGGGCAGGAAAACCACTTTCATCAAACCTTCATTCATGTACGCATGCAAGTACAAGTGGAATCCTACCTCGGATTGAATCGAGAAATGTTGCCGAACGGACAGGCTGGTTTCCCATGGCCAAAAGAGCGTGCGGTGATAACGCAAGCATCGGGATCAGGACGAAAAGTACAACCAGCTACTTTGATACATGAGCTTTTTCGGAAGTGGGAGTCATCCAAATTAATCGAGAAGGTTTACCTGCCTCGGATCACGGTTGTCTCAAATGGGAGAGATAGATATCGCTGGCCCAGTTATGTTCAGTCTTTAGTTCAGCGAGCAAGCTCACTTGAAAAATGGCTGCCGCTGGGTCGATTCAAAGAGCAGATAGACCCGGTCGATATTACCTCGCCTCTTTGGAAAGCAATCGTTTCAGACAGCAAAGAAACCGTACGGGAAAGATTCAGGACGTCTGATACTTCCTATGGTTCACCGGAATTTTTGGTACACATGGCGCGAATGGGTGATCCTGGTGGACGCAAGGGCATGCAAAATGCACGTGAGCGGATACGGCTCGAATCAGCGACAAGAATAGACGCGATCTCGAATTCACGTGTCAGAGCGACGCGTTCTGAAACAGGGCGCTTCGAACGGTTTGGGGTTCGCAATTTTTGGCAGTTGATCGGTAGAGGAAGGGAACCAGAGATTGGGACGTGGTCTTTTCCTGTTTTGCTAAAACGAGCAGAAGGACGGGCTGCGAGCTCTTTTTTGGATCGCGCGGTGTGGACAGAGAAAGTCGGAATTGACGGCAAAGATATCACTAGACGAATCGTTCATGAAAGTGAAAGTACACGTTGGTCCGTAGCTTCTCAGCAGACTGAGCTTTGGGGGCGCTGGTGGGAAAACCTGAGTCTGTACTGGCAGAAAAGTAGAGCAACATGGCTGCCAAGGACGATGACTGTGCATCCACGTCTACGTGTTTTACAGCCGATTGTTTTCCCGAAAAGCCGTCAACATCCGCAAGCGAAAAGCGCATGGATGCTAGTAACGCTGTCCCCATTGGAACGGAAGATATTTCAGAGCAATGAGCTTTCGAAGATGTTCTCGTCCGTATTGCCTAGCATACTTCATCGAGCTGATGCTGGTCGGACCAAACAGCAGGCTGTAAGGGAACGGTTCAAACAGCTGTTCCATTTAGCTCAACAGTTTTCGAGGGTAGAAAGTGAACATGGGCAAGCAGTGCTTGTTTCTCGACAGAGGTTGAAGCAGATAGAAAGCAGGCGGGAAGAACAGTCGAGTGCCTTGGCGCATTGGTTGCGTCACCTTGTCATAAGTCGAGTGCGACAAGCAACCGTGCTTGCATCTAGGGTGGAGCAGGAGCAGCCGAGTAGCATTACATTTCACTCTTCACAACTGCTGCTTCCTTTCGAATCCATCGGAACAAGGAATCAGCAGACATACTCGTTCCTTCAACAACTGATATTTCAGGAAGCTAGGTTGAACGAGATTGTCCGGGAGCAGTCCATTCGCTTGCGATCAAGCCATGAGCAAACTCATCCAGGCAAAACGAGCATGATCCCGGTTGTCTCTCATGCATCGTATCAGCAGCTCGACGTGCTACAGCATGAGTGGTGGACGGGTTTGTCGTTACGCGTTTTACACCCCGTGCAGGGGCTACTGTTCCCATTGCGTATGACGCGTATCACAGATAGCTCCCAAACAGCTCCGCTTCTCTCGCAGCCAATTGTCAGGAAGTCGATCGCTGCTTATTGGATACAGAGCTTCCAGTCCGCCAATGCTCCTGTTTTCTTTGAAAAACGAGGATGGTTGAACCAGCCTTGGATCAAGGAATATCTTGAAACGCATAACGAAATAGAGCGCGGGCCTGCTGGTATAGCTAGTGCTGCACGATTTGCATGGAATCGCTTCGTACCTGTCTTCCATGTGAATCGCCAACTCTGGCAAACGCTACAGAATCAAATCGTCAGTTCTACCCATCAGGAGACGAACAGGAAGTCTGTGATGGCGTGGGTGCATCTTCAACAGAGAGTGGCAAAACAGCTCAGCGAAAGGGAATTCCTTGCAACTAGAACGCATGCGCCAAGGCACCTTCCGTATGAGCCGGGGAATCAATCTCCGTATCCTGAAGGCATCTCCCAACCGTTTTTTCAGTCACCTATTCATTTTCCGGGAAATAAACACGTGTATCAGTTGCCATACGAGACGATACGTCAGCTACTGTCGTTCCAGGGTAGGAAAAACAAGCGGGCAGATGTTGCTTTCTTCAAGAATCAAGAAAAGTTCAGCCTACCGGGACGAAAAGCGACGATCTCGATGGTACACGAGCATGAGCATAGACCAATACGGCACACCTTCTTCCTAAAAAATGAACAGAGTACAAGTCGAGCATTCTTGCATACTCATCGTCATGATCGGGATGCCGTTTCCCTCAGGTTGAACGGCTTTGGTTCTGCAATGCTTCGTGTCACAGAGTGGATTGGACTTGAAAGAACAGAACATCAGCGATTGTACAACACGTCTGCGAAGTCGTTTTCTATCAGAGAGGATGTCTCTGACAGGAACTCATTGCAACGGATCGCTGCTGGATGGAGTGCAGAACTAGGACTCACGATCCTCTTGCAAAAAAGCGCGAAGCTGGCTGCGATGAGCGAGTTTGCAAAGGTAGGCAAAATTAGCACAAGTGGGAAAGCTCCCCCGAGCAGTGAAAAGCAATCGAATGATCAGCCAAGGTCTCGCCAGGGCAAAAGCAATCCATTACGAGAAAGCCGTCCATCCCGTGAAAGCTACCACTCCCGTTTCTTGCGCCAGACAGCCAGCTTGTGGACAAGCTCCATTGCCCTGCGTGCTCGACTCTATCTTCAAGTCATGGAGCAAATCAGAAAGGCTATCCAGACTGATTTCCGAACGGAAGCATATGTCCAAAACCATCACTTACTCGCGACTGTTCTGAATCGTCACGATGCACAAATGGTTGTTCAGAAACAATGGGGACGACTCCCTAGCCTTGTGCATGGTCAAAGCGTGGGGGTGCCCGACAGTTTCATGCATGAGAGTGGAAGCAGACGTGCAACAGAGCGACTACCACGAAAAGGTCGCGTCAACAGCTTGGGGCCATTATCTCGCCACAGCCGTTTTCAACAAACGAACCATGAGCAGATTCTGACGGTCAATCAAGGGCTATTCAACCTGACGTCAACAACACCAATGGCGGCGGAAAAAGTGGAGCATGCGAAAGAAAACACATCCCTGGCACTTTTGCTAAAGCCAATGCTTGCGATGGAGAAGCAGTCACCACTCCTGCAAGCTTTGCAGCAAGCTCAAAGAGCGCCCGGAGAATCCGAGCAGCGCTCCCTGTCCGAAAACGCAACCCATACTCATCGACAATCGTTACGCACAGCAGACAGCTATGCAAGCCCTGCTGCTACCGTTCAGTCCCCGCCGTCCATGGAGTTTCTGAGAAAAAGCATTCCGCCTCAAGAAACCGCAGTGCAGCAGACGACAACAATTCCACTCCAACGACAACTCGATCTAGACGTGCAAGAGAGGGCTGGCAATCAGACGTCGTTATCCCCACAAGAGGTGGATCGATTGATGGATAAAATGATGAAGGAGCTGGACAAGCGCCTCATTCAAGAGCGGCAGCGACGAGGTTTATAAGCAGGAACTGCCGCATTCACAGACGACTATTTCTTCGGTAAAGAGAGGCAAAAGCCAATGATGGGTCAGGAGAAAAAGGCCAAAATTTTAGTGGATCGCAACGGGCAAGGAGACTTCAAGGAGAGTATTTCCGTTCTCTTTAACCCTTCCGAATACAAGGTGGATGCTTCCAATAACTACTCGTGGCAAAAGATATTGGGACAATCGGTACCAGTGGGGATGTTCACGAGCGGAGATATCGAGACATTATCGGTCGACTTGTTTTTTGATACATACGAGGCTGGAGTGGATGTGCGTGCATTCACGAATCAGGTGCTGGGGCTGATGGCCGTAGAAAAGAAAATCAGTACACCACCCCTATGCAAATTCGTCTGGGACAGCTTTCAATTCACCGGTGTTATCGAAAAGGTTTCGCAACGGTTTACGATGTTTCTCGATCAAGGGACACCAGTACGAGCCACGTTAGGCGTCACGTTTAAAGGCACGAGTGTGAAAAAGTCCGCGGAAGATATCGGAGCCGCAAGAGAAAAAGTCGCACAACAAACGGTCAACCAAGGAGACCAGCTGTACTTGATGGCGTATCGCTCGTACAGTGATGCATCGAAATGGCGAAACATTGCGAACGCCAATCGGATCGACAATCCCAGACTTCTAAAACCGGCTACTACCCTGCATGTGCCACTTGTGAGGTGACGAAGGAATGAGCGAATTGAAATTGACGACAGACCGCCACTCCTTCGATGACCTGCGCCAAACGTACAATAACTTTCATTCCCCAGCCTTGGAAATACTCGTTGGAGGGAAAAAGCTGATCAGCCAGGTAGGTGTCGCCATTACCAAAGCAACGATCAACTCCAGCTTGGACGGCAAAGCCGATACGTTTTCGTTTTCGGTAACCAATGCTTTTGATACGGCAAAGTGGGAATTTCGCTGGGCAGATGATCATTTGGTTCCTGGAAATGAAATCGAAATTCAGTTGGGCTACGGAACTGAGCTTTCCAGTCTCTTTTACGGGCATATTACAGCCGTTTCGTTTGCATGCGAGGAGACGCCTACCATTACGGTAAAAGGGATGGACAAATCGTTCCTGCTTATGGTGGATAACAAGTCTACCTCCTGGAATAAAAAGAAATACAGCGATGTCGTGAAAGAGTTGGGACAAAAATACGGCTTGTCGACGCATGTGGATGATACAGTTCAGACAATCGAGACCATTACAAAGACGGTCTCCGAGACTGACTTTCAATTTTTAAATCGTCTCGCTAAAATTTGTAACTACGATTTTTTTATCGTCGGGAAGAATTTATATTTCCGTAAGCCACTGAGCAACATGACGCCGGTCCTCACCTTGATCTGGGGAGTTTCCTTACGCAGCTTTTCCGTCGATGTCAACATCGCATCCCAAGCTTCCTCCTATACGGTGCGATGGGTAGACAAGGACAAATCAACGGTGCTCCAAGAAGCAAAAGCAACGAGCACAGATATCGGGAAGCTCGGGACCAATTCGAAGACAAGTGCTGATCTGTTGAAAGCAATCGGTGATTATTTTGATAAATACGAGTCAACGAAAAAACTGGACTCACCTGAGGAGATAAAAGCGGTTGCCAAAGCACGCTTGAATCAACTCGCCATGAACCTTCTCGACGGCAACTGTGAGGCAGTGGGTCTACCAGAAATTCGGGCTGGCCGCTATATCAAGCTAGAGGGCCTAGGGAAAAAGCTGAGTCAGCCTTATTACATCACATCCGTCACACACACCATCGATGTGGCATCTGGCTACGTCACGACGTTTCATGTGAAGGGAAATACAATATGAGCTTTGATCATTGGTTCTACCAGGATGAAATCACAGAAGAAGAACGGGCGAAAATCCACGGTGTCATTGTCGGCATTGTGACGAACAACGAAGACCCGGAAAAGCTCTCGCGGGTAAAACTGAAGCTGCCTCTGGTTGATAATGAGCGGGAGACGGACTGGGTGCGAATCGCCACGCTTTTTGCAGGAAAAGATCGCGGCAGCTTATTCATTCCGGAGGTAGGCGACGAGGTGCTAGTCGCATTTCACTGGGGAGATGTACGCGAACCATTTGTGATCGGGATGCTCTGGAATCAGGAAAACAAAGGCCCGGAAATGGCGGAGAAAAACAATATCCGAAAAATCACGACCCGTGCAGGCCACGAAGTGATTTTTGGTGATGATCCGAATGACGGGAAGATCACGATTGCTACGAAAAAAGGACAACAGGTGGAGCTGTCGGACAAGGATGAGAGTATTGTGCTTACGGAGAGCAGTGGAAACAACCAAATCTCCATCAAAGGCGGCAGCACCAACGAGGTTACGGTGAAGAGCGGTTCAAGTACGATTACGTTGAATGCAAAAGGGCAAGTGACCATACAGTCAGACACATCGCTGACAATCAAGTCCACCCAGCTGAATCTGGAGGCGCAGGGAGCCATGTCGATTAAAGCAGGAGCGTCCCTGAACATCAAATCTGACGGAATGGTTGCCGTCAACGGTTCGGTGATCAAATTGAATTAATTCATGGGAGGATTCCATGCAGCAGCCATTCGGTGAAAAAGGATGGAAGTTCCCTATTCAGGTGGATCAGGCTACAGGCCGGATTCGTTTGTCCAACTACGAGGATGACATCGCTGAAGCGATTCGCATCATTCTTTCTACGGCAAAGGGAGAGCGTGTGATGCGACCGAAATTCGGGAGCGGATTGCAAGGCTTCATGTTTGATGGCACGGACGGAACGAGTCTAGCTTTGCTCCAGTCGGACATCGCAGAAGCGATCATGATCTGGGAACCACGTGTGCGGGATGTGCAGGTGGAGGCCAAGGTCGACAAGACTCATTCCGAAACGGTGAACGTTACGATCAGCTATACGGTACGTGCGACAAACAAAAGCTATCAGCTGTTGTATCCTGTCCATCGTCACGGTCCACGTGGATAGCGCAAGAGTCACAGTCGCGTGAAGAAAAAAGGAAGGGAGGTGGGTAACGTGAAACCACCTTTGGTCGATCCGGGGGACATGCAGGCGGTCATCCGAAAAATGCGCGAAATGGTGCCATTCTACACCCCGGAGTGGCGCTTCACTCCAGAAGATCCTGATGCGGGTACGGCTTTATTTCTCCTTTTCGCAGACATGCTGATGAATAATCGTGAGCGGTTGAATCAAGTACCCGAGCGGAATTTTATCGCTTTTCTCAATATGCTCGGTGTTGGAATGGCTCAGGCTAGATCGGCAGAAACCTTTTTGACATTTGAATTGAGTACAGGTGTGCAAAAGCCAGTGTGGATTCCGGCGGGCACAAAAGTTTCGGGTAAGTCTGAGGAAGGCGATGAAGTGGTTTTCGAAACCGATCAGCCTATGCTGGCTACCCCCTCTCTCCCGACAGATCTGTTGTTTTCCAATGGCAGTCGAGATTTTTTAACAGATGTAACGGGGTGGCTTGGAACAAATGCACCGCTCTCTCTCTTGGACTGCAAGGCTTTACCGAATCATCAGGAGCATTGCTGGTATTTGGGGCATGAGGACTTGTTTTGTTTAGGAGATCGTGCTTCGATCCAGCTCACGATGGTTTCCAATCAGGAACGCTATCTGGAATCCTTGCTAACAGAGAAGCTGGCGAATCCAGAGCTGGTCGAGTGGACGTATCTGTCAGAGGGCGAATGGGTTTTGTTCGACAAAGTCGAGGCTGATCAAAATCGGCTACGTTTGGAAAAAAAGCAGCGGAAAAAATGGGAGTCTAGTGACGTGCAAGGAATCGAAAATCGTTGGCTCCGTTGCAGAGTGAAGCCAGGCATGATTCATGAATGGGTGAAAAATGGCGGGAGCACCTCTCTGACCCACATCCAGATGAAGACGGATTATTTGCCAACGGATGACCTGGTGGGCCTTTCACCCGACATGCTTTTCTCCAATGATGTACAGGTTTCTGGGAGCGGTTGTCTTGCGTTTGGCGAGCAGCTCGCACCGTATGGCATGTTTTTTTTGTCCTGTGAAGAGGCGCTGACGAAGCCTGGAGGTACGGTTGCCCTTCGTTTTCGGATGAAGACGGTGGCTTATCCCGCTACGCATCTGTCACAACCGGAACCGAAATGGAAATGGATCATGAAGGAATCTTCCTTTGATCCTCCTGCGACGACACCCGTCACGGTCAGCAAGGTGGTATGGGAATACTGGAACGGCAGTGGATGGATGGTGCTCCTGGCAGGAGAGGATCGGGAGAAGCTGTTTGCTGGCACCGATTCGGATGAAGAGATTGTGGTTATTTTTACGTGTCCAGATGATTTGCAGCCGACAACCGTCCAATCACAGCTAGGTTATTGGATCCGTGTGAGAATTCTTCAGGTGGAAGGTTTATATGGCCCGAATCCTGTATACATGGCGCCGTGGCTGGAAGACATGCGCCTGACCTACTCGTACCAAGAGTCGCTACATGAGCCGGAAGCGATTCTCACACAGAACGACTTGGATTGGCAGCACCCTGTCCGTACAGGTAATCATCAGGCTAGCTTCCAGCCGTTTTTGCCGTCCGAATGCTTGCATCCCGCCGTCTACTTTGGATTTGAACAGCCGCCATTACAAGGACCGCTCTCTTTCTACTTTTCTTTTCTACCGATGGAAGAATCCCCAGGGCCTGCTCCGGTTGTGCAATGGGAATACAAGCGCAAAGAAACAGGAACAACGTCTTGGGCCAAGCTGCAGACAATTGATCAGACCGCTGGTTTTACGGAAAGTGGTACCGTCCGTTTCGCTGGTCCCTTTGATATGGAAAAAAGCAAACTGTTTGAGCGGGAGCGTTATTGGATTCGCGCCGTCAACGTAGACAATCGTCTGGGAGGAGGCGCTTTGGATGCACGACATCCCGTGCTAAGCGGCTTTTATCCGAATACGATACGGGCCATTCAACAGGAGACGATTCGCAATGAAATGGCAGAGCGGATAGCAGAGGGGCCACAAGCCGAGTACAGACTCATCCGACATCCCGTCATGGGCGAAGAGGTATGGGTAGATGAAACAGGCTTCTTTTTGCCGAGTGAACGAAAGAACTGGCTGGAACATCCAGAAAATCGGGTGGAACTTCTCTATGATTCGGAAGGGAACGAGCAAAAATGCTGGGTTCTGTGGAAGCGAGTAGAGCATCTGCACGATTCGGGCCCGGATGATCGCCATTACTGCTTGGAGAGCGCTACCGGAATCATTTTGTTTGGCGATGGCAGACACGGTAGGGAGCTTCCACAAACCGGACTCGGTTCCGTGAGGGTGACGTATAAGGTCGGAGGGGGAACAGCAGGGAATCTTCCAGCTGGGCAGTTGAATCAACTGGAACAATCGATTCCGTTTGTCCAAGCTGTCAGCAATCCGGTGCCTGCACTTGGGGGAAGTGATCGGGAATTGCTGGCGGAAGCCTTGCAACGAGGTCCTCAAACCATCAAGCATCGCTATCGAGCGGTGACGGCTGAGGATTTCGAATGGCTCGTCCGTGAAGCGCATCCGGGGATAGCCAAGGTGAAGTGTTTACCGAATCGGAACAGCCGCCTGCAAAGAGAAGCAGGGCATGTCACTGTGATCGTATTACCCGCAGCGGGATGCTTCGGCACACAATTTTTGGAGCTTCGGCGTTCTGTCACGAACTCCTTGCTTACACATGCGGCAGCGACGGTAGCCTCTCCCGAACGGATTCATGTTAGGGAGCCTGTCTACTTGGAAATTGCGGTGACAGCAGAGCTAGCAGTGGGGTCTTTGGAGGAAATCGTTGAGGTGGAGCTGGAGACACTCAGCAAGCTCGCGCGATTCCTTGACCCGATATCGGGAAATCTGCATGGTGGAGGCTGGGAAATAGGACAACGTGTGCACCCGTCGCTCTTGTTTGCCTTGTTGAAATCTGTAAAGGGCGTCCGCTTTGTGGATCATCTGACCTTGGCTGTATTTCGAACGGAAAGTGGGCAACGAAAGGAAATACTCGCTTCTGAATACGAAACGATCATACATGGGATCGTCACAGAGGGTGCGCATCGAATCAGCGTCCGCGTTCACGACAGCCAGGCTTTCTTCCCAACCAAACATTGAAAAAGGAAGTGTGCGCTATGCTTCCATCCAAGAATCTGGATGATCGCCACTTTGAAGAGATCCTAGAACAAGCAAAAAACGCGATCCCCAAGCTGCAGCCAGAGTGGGGTGATCACCGTCATCACGATCCGGGCATTACGCTTTTGGAGATGTTCGCGTGGTTGATGGAAATGCAGCAATACTATCTCAATCGGATAACGGAAAAGAACGAACGGAAATTTTTGCAGCTCATGGGTGTACACCCACAACATCAGTCATGTGCGACGACTGATGTTACGTTTTTCGACGTGTCAGAAGAAGCGATTCTTCCGGAGAAGACGAGATTGTTCGCGGGGAATCTTCCTTTCGAGACGGAACATTCGCTTGTTCTGGTACCCGCCAGTCTGGAGCGTGTTCTGGTTCATACAGAAAGCGGGACGGCGGATGTGAGTTCATCTAATGCGCATAACGGTGTTTCCTACTACGCATTTGGCCAGGAACCAAGGATAGGGAACAAGATTTACTTAGGCTTTGATCGGCCGCTGCCAGTGGGGAATACAGTCTCCATCGGTTTGCGTCTGTTTGAAGACTATCCTGTCCCACTGGTCTCGCTTACACCCACGTCCCTTTTCGTTCCATCGGCGAGTCTAGTTTGGGAGTACTATGGACAGAACGAGCGCACGCAAGAAATGGGATGGAGTCCGTTACCAGTCTCGGATGAAACGCTGCATCTCTCCTTTTCGGGACGAGTCCTGATCGAGCTTGAAGGGGCAATGAAGCCAATCATGCTTTACCCCGCCAATGATCGGCCTCGATTTTGGCTCTGTGCGACATTGCGTGCAGGTCGATTCGAATTGGCTCCACGCATGGAAAAAATAGAGCTGAACACCGTGAACGCCATCCAACGTGAAACCTTCAGTCAAGTGTGGGAGTACGATGGAACGGGTCAAGTGGATCAGACGATCGTGCTTGCAAGCTCGCTATCGTATGAAGGCACAGTAGAGGTTCAATGCAAAAAGGGGCGTTATTGGCAAAGTGGATGGGATCAAGATGAACCAGATCAAGCCAATACAGGTGCATTCTCTTTTCGCGTTTCGCGCGACTCAGAACAGGGAGCTACGATGATTCGGTTTGGGAGTGCAATACCTGAGGGCCGCAAAAATATTCGGGTCATCGCCTATCGGAGTGACTTTGCAGGGCAGCGATTCATTGGAGAAAGCAGTGGATTGCCACATCAAATGTTCCGATTGAATGTCCAATCGATCTTGCCAGAAACGTTTGTCATTCAGGTGGCGCGTCAGGTCGAAGGCAGTCCGTTTCCCGTCTGGGAAGACTGGTCGCTGGTCACTGATTTTGATCGATCGGGACCACAGGACCGCCATTTTATGTTGAATGATTCGGACGGGGCAGAAATCGCGTTTGGCAACAATGAGCACGGAGCCATTCCCGAAAGGCTGGAAGGCATGGCGGGCATTCGGATCATATCGTGTCAGACAGGCCAAGGCGCGAAGGGGAATGTACAGGGTGGCCAAATTACCCGGTTCCTTCCACTCGCCAGGCAGCGAACTACCGCGCAGGTGACGAATCCCCGTCCAGCCAGTGGGGGAAGCGAGCGCGAAACGATCGATCAAGCCAAACGCAGGATGAGAATGGAATGGAAGAAACCGCAGCGGGCCGTTACAGCAGAAGATTATGAGGCCATCGCGCTGTCGACTCCCGGATTGCGAGTGGCCCGCGCGAAGGCCATCCCCCTGTATAAAGTAGGGGAAATGGGGGCTTCCGAGCAAAACGAAGCCGCTCAAATGACCGTCGTCATCGTCCCGTTCAGCGACCAGCCGACACCACTGCCAAGTGAAGGCTTCCTGCGGACCGTTCGCCACCAATTGGAACAGCGAAGGCTGCTGACGACAGAAGTCCATGTGACTGCTCCAGCCTATATCAAAGTGACCGTTTTATCGACAATCGTGGTGGAGCCTGCGTTTGCAGACAAAAAGCAGATCGTGCTACAGGCACTGAAGCGGTATTTGACGCCATTGAATGTCCAAGATTCTTCGACTCATCAAGGAAAAGGATGGGAATTTGGTCGACCTGTTTATAAAAGCGATCTTTACGAGGTGTTAAACCAGATCGAGGGTGTGCTATACGTGACGGATTTGTGGGTTTCCACAGAGGGTACAGGCATCATCAGGGATGAAGGGGGAGATATTCAGATTCCGCTCCATGCACTGGTGTACTCAGGAGAACATGTTCTGGAGCTCGTTGTGGATAGAGAAAGATAGACGGGAACAAACGGAGGAGTGGGCGTGGATACAATGAATCGTTTCTTTTCCCTGAACAATCCGTCCGATTGGCAGCGGGGGGCTTGGTATAACCTTCACGTCTCCAATGAGGGGATCGCGCTGAACAAATCGCCCGAATATGTGATCGATCATGTGCATCAAGCTGGGACGACACATCACTCTCGACTCTTGGATTTTTCCATTGCACGCGTCGGTTCGTTGCTTTGGCTGGATGAGGGCGGGCATATCACGCATTACGATGACAGCAACAACTTCAAGGAGACGGTGTTTCGCGCTGGACGGGGGTTGTTTTCCAAAGACTCGTTTCTCGTCGCTGACGATGAATACGTGTACATTATCGACCCCGAAGCGAGGCGAAAAGTCGGAGCTTATTCCATAGCCAACGGCCAATGCGTTTGGAGTTGGGAAGATGGGGACGGACAGCGGCTTTTTCCTTTGGATGCAGGGCTGGATGAAGAAGGGCGTCTTTACATCACGACACCCGTGGTCGTAGATCGAGACAACGAACGGAAGGAAATCGCGGCGGGAACACAAGTCGTCGTCCTTCGGCTGAATCGGGCAGGCAAAATAGACGCTACATACGCGCATGCGGAATTGAAAGTAACAGAGACAGCTACACTCCGTGAGATCAGGCGAAGAAGGTTGTTTCGCCTGTCTGTTGCCGAAGCGGGCGAGGCCTATCTATTTTGGGCACAGACGAATCAAGTGTTTCGATTCTCTTCGGAAGGCTCCGATGTGTGTAACCTGGCGATCCCGTCAGGCACCAAGCCCGCGGGATTTGCAGTGGGTCCAGGTCCCATTCTCTACGTGGGTGATAGTCGTTCCATCGATTCGGCTCATGATCATACCCGATTCATTTTGCGGTTTCAACCAACGGGAGAAGCACTCACGCCACTAACCAACTACCATGGACGAGCAGACAAGCTCGTTTTTGACAATCAGCAACGTTTGTATGTTTGGGACGCACAGAAAAATGTTCTGACCATGTTGCGGCTCGTCTCGCGGACGTCCACCTTGGATGCGACCGGAATACCCACGGGCATCTACTTCTCTCGTGCATTGGATAGCGCGGAATTTGAAACGGTGTGGCATAAATTTACGCTGGATGCAGACATACCGGAAGAAACGCAATTACTCATCTCGACGTTTTCTTCTGATCGAAAAGAGCATGTGATTCATGGAGCCGTACACAACCTGGATGATTTTTTGCTGGCACCCGACATGGACTGGAAAACCAAGCTGCAAAGGTCGGCCAATCTATGGTCGGAGCCGGTAATCAACGCCTCAGATGCGTTGTTTCATTCAGCCAAAGGTCGTTACTTATGGATTAAAATCGAATGGCTCGGTACTGACCGTCACTCCCCGTTGCTCAGGCAATTGCGGATTTACTCGCCGCGCGACACATTTTTGCGGTATCTACCAGCGACTTATCAAAGTGAACCTGCCAGTGCTGATTTTTTGGAGCGCTTCCTCTCCCTTTTCGGGACGTTTTACTTGGAGCTGGAGGAACAGATTGATACCATTTCGCGGTTGTTCGATCCAGATACGACACCTAGCGAATTTGTCCCTTGGCTCGCTTCCTGGTTAGGGATGGGCAGGGAAGAGCATTGGACAGAGGCGCAGCGACGAGAGTTGATTCGTCGTGCGCCAGAGCTGTACGCAGAGCGGGGCACTCGTGCGGGCTTGGAAAAGATGGTGGAGCTGTATACCGGCGAGCGCCCGATGATCGTAGAGTATTTTCAAATTAGGGACATGAAGGCGATCCCGGAGCTGCACGAGCTGATCTCTTCCTTGTACATGGATCATCCCTATCAATTTTGCCTGATCGTTTCACAGGAATGCGCGAAAACAGAGCGGGAGCAGTCGGTTCTGCAAAAGATTTTGGAAGATCAAAAGCCTGCTTTTACAGAGGCGAAGCTCATCGTTCTGCGCCCGGGCATCTACGCGGACCTCCATAGCTACGTGGGGATTAATTCTTATTTGACAGAGCCGTCGTTCCTTACGCTTGATCAAAATTTATCCATACCATACAACACGGTACTAAGCGGGAAGGACCGCAGCAGACGAATCGATTATGACACGAGGATTGGCCTGGATGCAGAGCTGGAGTAAGAAGCCGAGATTTTTACGCAAAGTGAGGTGTTCGAGATGAAGAATCTGCGTTATTTTCCACATGAACGGAATGTGTATTTCAAAGGGAAGCTGTTGACCGTCAGAGATTTCGAATCAGAACAGCGCTATTTCAATGACAAACGTCGACTCACCAATCGCTTGCTTCACGGGGGTGGAGTGGTATGCGGTTTGCAAGTGATCGCTGTGGACGAAAAGCAGATTTCGGTCGAGGCTGGAGTCGCTCTCGATTATCTCGGGAGGGAAATCGTACTTCCTGAGCCTGTGAAGCTGAAGCTGTCCATGATGGAAGGTTTTAGCAACAACGATTACGCGAAAAATGTGTACGTCTGCTTGTCCTATGATGAAAAAGGCAAAGAACAGGTCTTCTCCGTCTCCGAAACGGTCGAGCAGGAAATGGCTGAATACAACCGAGTGGCAGAAGGATATCGGCTTTTTATCAAAGAGGAGGCACCACATCCTGCTTCCATCGAAGGGGTGCAACTGGTAGAGCAAAGAGTGCTACTATATGCAGATCCACAGGTGCGCATCTGGCAGGCGACCCCACGATACGTCAATCCAGGTGAAGTATTTACCTTGCAGTTGCACATCGAGAAGACGGTACAAACGTCACGCGTGCACTTCCAATACAAGCTGGATGCACCAGGGCTGACAGTCTTGGAGAGCAGTGACGGTAGTGTATCCTTCTTAGAGCCTGTTGACGCGAAAGAGACGGATTACGTCATCTCCATTCCGATCAAGGCTGGCTGGGATCGTGGAACGGTGGAGCTGGCAGTGCTGGGGGGCAAGGCAGAGGTACAACTCGGCGATCGCTTGGTGCATACTGATCTCGTTTCTGTAGGAAAAATCGAAATCACGCCAGACGATCTGGTAGAGCGGCTCGTGTCCGATTACTACAATCGCAAGCTGGATCAGGTGACACATGCAAACGAACAACCTTTTCTTTATTTGGCAAAAGTATGCTTGCTGCAAATGAATGCGACCTATGTCATTGAGAAGGTTGTTCCTGTTCCGTTTGGTGAGTACGTGTATACCCCAGCGCTTTTGCAAAAGCTTGCGTTGCGTGCGCAGAAGGGGAAGCAAGTCGAGCAAGGGTCCCATGCGGATTCCTTCCGGGTGACCACGCGTGTGAAAGAAATCGCAGCAGGCGATAAGCCGCAGTTTGATGTGAGCTACGATCATCTGGCGTCCGTCTACCAGTTTGAGCTTGGTCTGCCCCGACCCGGAAAGGCCAATCAACAAGTAGCAACTGGCGTGGTGGAAATACCGATTGAGCCATATTCGTCCAACTGGCCGTTTGGAGTCAGGATCGGCAATCGATATTTTTCTGACGAGATCAAGCACTCCCTCGGAAAAGGGAACGTGTATGTCAGTGCAGGAGTCGAGGATTTTCATGCAGATGTGATCGATGAGTTGCTTTCCCAACATGAGCAAGTGATGTACGGGCATAGTAGTGTTTTTGATGATTCAGAGTATGCGACAGATGCAGCCCATTTTGCCGTAGGGGTCATCGTTTATCCGCAGAAAGGAACGTTTCGGATCGGTGTTCAGGTAAAGGGAGCTGTTCAGACAGATCGGGCAAGGATCAGGTGGTGGGCGATCAAACCGCAGGCAGCTGGGACAGAGGACGTGGCGCATCAAGATTCACAAGAGTAGCAAGGTTTGCTTCATTCTGTATTTATGCTACACTTTCTTAATGTAAGTACATATCAGCGTTAGACGGGAGGAGATCCAATGGCAACACATATCACAGATCATTCCGTTTTGAACAACGGGGTGAAGATGCCCTGGCTGGGTCTGGGTGTCTGGAAGGCAAAAGACGGAAACGAAACGTTGGCCGTCCGTTCCGCGATTGAGGCGGGCTATCGCAGTATAGACACAGCAGCCATCTACGGTAACGAAGCCGGCGTAGGCGAAGGAATCCGTCAAGCCGGGATTGATCGCGATCAATTGTTCATCACGACCAAGGTGTGGAATGCGGATCAAGGCTACGAGTCAACGCTGAAGGCTTTTGATGAAAGTATGAAAAAATTGGGTATCGATACGCTGGATTTGTACCTGATTCACTGGCCCGTAAAAGGCAAGTACGTAGATACATGGAGGGCTTTGGAAAAGCTGTACCGCGATGGATATGTACGTGCGATTGGCGTCAGTAATTTTCATAGCCACCACCTCGAGGATTTACGCCAACATAGCGAGATCATTCCGGTTGTCAACCAAGTCGAGTATCATCCATTGCTTACCCAAAAAGAATTGCATGCGTATTGCAAAGAGCACCATATTCAACTAGAAGCATGGAGCCCGTTGATGCAAGGAAACCTCGATCATCCTCTCTTGGTGGAATTGGGACAAAAATATGGCAAGTCTCCTGCACAAATTGTGCTTCGCTGGGATTTGGAAAACCAAGTGGTCACGATTCCGAAGTCGATCACACCAGAGCGGATTCGCCAGAACGCAGATGTTTTTGACTTCTCCCTCAGTGCAGAGGATGTAGAAAAAATCACTGCCGTAAATGACAACAAGCGGTTTGGGCCAGACCCAGATAACTTTGATTTTTAAAGGGACAACGATAAGGCATAAAAGGGGAGCCGCAACAGGTCGGCTACCCTTTTTTCATTCCTGTCTTGGAGTGGACCTTGGATTCGCTCTTTACTATGCTTTATTTTTTCGTATACTGAAAAGTAGCATATTCGTTTCATCAGACGAAACGATCGGAACAAAGTAGGAAGCAGGTGTCAAACACTTATGGAAGAAGAACAAAAAGCAAACGTTCGGGCAGTCGATCGGGCTTTGGATATCCTGCTCTGTTTTACAGACGCTACGGACCTGGGCCTGAGTGAGATAGCGAGTCGACTCTCCTTGCATAAAAGTACCGTGCATCGTTTGCTGGCAACGCTGGAGAACAAAGGATTTCTGATACGTGATGTTCAGACGGAGAAGTATCGACTTGGGTTTCGGGTTTGGGAGTTATCCGCCAATTTGTCGCAAAACGATGATCCAGCGATTTTGCTGCTGCCGGAGATGGAGCGATTGCGGGATTTGGTGGAGGAAACAATCAGTCTGTACGTGCGGGATGGAAACGAGCGGATACGCGTACAGGCAGTCCAAAGCAAGCAGCCGATTCGCAGGGTGGCGCCAATCGGAGCGCGTATGCCACTCACGGTGGGGGCATCCAGCAAAGTACTTGTGGCATATGCAGAGCCTTTTATTTTGCAGGAAGTCATCAGCGACCCGAATTGGCCTGACTATGTGAACAAGGAGTCTTTTATTGAGCAATTGGATCAAATCAGGAAGCAAGGCTTCGCGACTAGCGTGGAGGAACGGGAGCTGGGGACAGCAGCCGTAGCCGTCCCGATATTCAACCGCAACGGACAATTGGTAGCGTCTATTGCGGCGTCGGGTCCTTCCAACCGCTTGACTCCTGAAAAAATGAGCCAATATGCGCCTTATATCATGGAAGCAGCCTATCGGATGGGGAAAATGATGAAATAACGAAGAAGCCAATCAAAACACAAAGAGAATGTGTTTTGATTGGCTTTATTTATTGAACGATCGATGCGTAATCATTGGCGCACGGTTAACACCACGTTGCCTTTCTTATGCCCCAGCTCCACATAAGAGTGGGCCTCCGCTGCTTGCTCTAGCGGATAAATGCGATCGATGACGGCACGCAGCTTGCCGGCCTCGATTAGCTCCTTTACATACCTCAAGTCGTCCGCGTTTTCGTTCGCGGTTCCACCAATCACCTTCTTACCACTCGTCATGTTCGTCCATAACCCGCGAACGATTGGCAAAGGGCTGAAATGGACCGCTCGCAGGTAGTAACCGTTCGGTGTCAGTCGCTCGACGCATGCCTGAAACGGACTCTTTCCGACCGTATCGAAAATGATATCGTAGACCGCAGTCTCGTCCTCGAAGTTTTCTTTTGTATAATCGATGATTCGGTCGGCCCCCAACGATCTTACCAGCTCCACATTCGATGTGCTGCATACTCCGGTCACTTCCGCACCGAAATACTTGGCGAGCTGTACCGCATACGTCCCGACACTGCCAGAAGCACCGTATATGAGCACACGCCTGCCGTGCTGGATATTGCCCTTCCGGAGAAATTGCAAGGCAGTATAGGCACCGACCGGAACCGCGGCTGCTTCCTCAAACGTCATGTTCGCAGGCTTCAGTGTAATACAACCGTTCTCAGGTAAGCATTTGTATTCGGCATACGCGCCGAAGCCGATTCCGCAGGCAGCATAGACGGCATCCCCCGGTTTAAACTGAGAAACGCCACTGCCCGTTGATTCGACCACTCCGGCTAATTCGAAGCCGAGAATCTTGATTTTCCTCGGCTTCCACAGACCATTGAACAGACGTGCCAGGAAAGGATCTGCCTTGCGTAAACGCCAATCCCCCGCTGCGGCAGTTGCAGCATAGACTTTGATTAATACCTCGTCGTCCTTGGGTACCGGTTTGGCGACATCCCGGAGCTGTAGGACATTGGGCGGCCCATATTGCTCGTATACGATCGCTTTCATCTCTTCGCCCTCCAATTAGCCTTGGTTGTTTTCCTATTTTATACGGAGTCATTTGATTAAAGTTTTCATTTTTTTGAATAGGAGAGCTGATTTTTTTGCTTACTTGAATAAAAAACTTTACTCAGGTTAATTTATATACTATTATAAATGTAAAGTGGAAATATGGAAAAAGGAGTTCAAGATGGCAGAAGCATTATCGCTACGCGAGAAAAAGAAAGCCAAAACTAAATTCGCCCTTCTGGACGCTGCCTTGGAGCTGATAGGCGACGGGAGCTTCCGAAATGTCCTAGTGGATGACATTTGCGAACGAGCAGAGGTGTCGAAGGTCACATTCTTTAAATTTTTCCCGCAAAAGGAAGAGCTCTTGATTTATTACATGAGCATATGGCAAGCAGAGTGCTTTGTTGAGTTGCGGAGTACAGGTAAGAGGGGATGGGAAGCCGTTCGGCATATTTTTGCCAAGGTTACATGCGATAGTGAGAAGCAACCTGGGATCATGCTTAGCCTTATCAGCTTTTTAGCCGAGCAAAAAATGCACCCGTGTGTCCCACTTTTATCTGATGCTGAATTGTATTTGCGCTTCCCCGAGGAAGAAGAGAGAGAAGCCATTCGAGCTACTGATCTGCATGAAATGTTGCAAACGTGCGTGCAAGAAGCAGCCGAAGATGGACAGCTTGCCCTTCACTTGTCGGAGGAAGAGGCTGTTATTTTGCTATTCTCGATCTTTTACGGAGCCTATCTGACTGCACATTTGTTTCATGTGTCTGATTATATGGCGTTTTACGAGTTGCACCTCAAATCTTTGATAAGGTAGGGGAGTCGGATGGCAAAAGTAGTTCCGGGGCGTTTTACAGCACAAATGGAAGGACCTTTCGTCGTATTTATCATCGGGATGCGAATCAATCGTAGGCTTGCGGTTCACAAATGGATGCCAGTAGCCAACGCCATGGGAGGCATGATGCGAGAGTTGTATCAGCACCCGGAGCTCGGACTGTTGGGTCACACTTCGCATTTTAATCTGCGTGAAATCACCCAAATCCAGTACTGGCGATCCTATGAGCACTTGGAAAATTACGCGAGAAAAAGCCACAATCATTTGAGCGCGTGGAAGAAGTTCAACCAAGCGGTAGGAACGGATGGAACGGTTGGGATTTTTCACGAGACGTACTTGGTTGATGCTGGAAAATACGAATGCCTTTATGGAAATATGCCTGTCTGGGGATTGGCCAAGGCAGGGGAGCATCTACCGGCAGTGGGAAAAAGGGAGACGGCACGCCGGCGTTTGGGCGGTGAGAACGAGCCAGCGGTTCCTTCTCCTACACTATAATAGCTTGTCGCAAACAAGCGGCCCTTTCTTCTTTTTAGAGCGATGCAGCATTGGACTGATTGTCCAACTGCTGCAAGGTCTAAGGAAGAGAGGGTCGTTTTGTTCGAGAAAAACATTAAAGCTCCATGACGTGATGCTTCGTCTTTCTAGCAGTAATCAAAGGGTCGTTTTTGCAGTAACCTTGGCACTTGCATGAATGTTGTATAGTAGATCAAGCAGGTCGGTCTTCGTCAGCGAAAGGGACTGACATTTCAATCATGAAGGAGGTTTTTTGCATGAAAGACTTGATTCGCATTCGGGGAGCAAGAGAAAACAACTTGAAAAACATTTCTCTTGAGATTCCCAAGCATCGTCTCGTGGTGGTAACCGGACCATCTGGATCGGGTAAATCGACACTGGCACTTGATATTCTGCAACGAGAATGCCAACGACAATATATGGAGTCCAGTGGAATGTCATCTGAATCACTAGCGAAGCCTCGTGTGGATTCGATCGAGGGACTGTCTCCCTCCATTGCAATCAGTCAACATGTGACCAACCGTAATCCTCGATCAACAGTGGGAACCGTTACAGACATGTATACCTATCTGCGGACAGTCTATGAAAAGAAGGGGGAGAGACACTGCCAGAAGTGCCACACACCAATAGCACCTGCTGCCAATGGCAAAGAAACAGAAGCCGTTACGTGTCCGGTATGTGCCTATATTCATTTCCCTCTGACCAAAGCAGATTTTTCGTTTAATACGCCCCAAGGTGCTTGCCCGACTTGCAGTGGATTGGGGACGGTCGTCGATATTGATGTGGAAGCCGTGTTTGATGAAACAAAGAGCATTCGGGAAGGAGCTGTTACCTTTTGGTACGAGGCGATTAATGAATATCAGGCCAGCGTGATGGAGGCGGCAGGAAAACATTACGGCTTGTCGATGAATCTGCCTTTGAACGAGTACAACGAAGCGCAGTGGGATTTGCTCAAATATGGCGTGGAGAGCGAGGAGTTTTCTCGACACTTCCCTTCTGTTCAGCCTCCGAAAACGGTAGGAAAGGGAAGGTTTAAAGGTGTGATCACAGGGATGTGGCAACGCTATAAGGAAAAAGACGGACAATCGGGTGAAGCTGCTTACTTTCTGACCCAGCCTTGTCACGACTGCCATGGTGAGAGGTTAAAGGAGGAGAGTCGCCTCGTTACAGTCGAAGGGAGGACGCTGCCGAGCCTATCCAAGAGCTCATTGGAGGAGCTGGGGGATTGGGTGGAGAGTGTGCTTGTACGAGCTGTCCGTGAAGAAGACACGATTTTGGAGGCTGTCCTTCATGATTTGCTCATCAAGATCAGGCGCGTCATCCATGTGGGGCTGGGCTACTTGACCCTCGATCGACAGGCCATCTCTCTTTCTGGCGGTGAAGCACAGCGATTGCGGCTCGCTTCCATTCTCGGCTCTGGCTTGACTGGTGTACTTTATTTGCTGGATGAACCAACCTCGGGATTACATCCAAAGGACACGGATGGACTCGTGAAGGTCATGAAGGAGCTGCGTGATTTGGGCAACACTGTGCTGCTCATCGAGCATGACCAACGAGTCATTCAAGAAGCGGATCACGTGATCGATGTAGGGCCAGGAGCAGGACGTTTTGGCGGCGAAATCGTCGGGCAAGGTTCGCTGAAAGAATTGCTGAACCAACCGCATTCTGTCACAGGTCGCTACTTGAAAGAACAGAGAGTGCTGTCGTCCAAAGAGCGCAAGGGAACAGGCGAGTGGATTACGATTGAAGGGGCCACGTTGCACAATTTGCGGGATGTGACGGTATCGTTCCCACTGGGAAGGCTGGTAGCAGTTTCGGGTGTCTCTGGCTCGGGTAAATCGACACTCGTCTACGATTTGCTGGCAGCCGCTGCCGAGAAGCGAACGGGAAAAGCAGCAGGATGCCGCGCAATTACAGGACTCGAAGCCATTCAAAGCGTCATAACAGTGGATCAGTCGCCGCTATCACGCATGCAGCGCTCCAATGTCTCCACGTACGTCGACTTGTACACGCTCTTACGCAAAATATACGCTGCCTTGCCCGCAGCCAAAAAGCGTGGTTTGGATGCCAAACACTTTTCATTCAATACGCCGGGCGGAAGATGTGAGCGATGCGAGGGACTGGGGCGAGTGGAAGTGGACATGCACTTTCTATCCAACTTACAGGTCGTCTGCCCGGATTGTCGCGGAAAAAGATTTCGTTCAGAGGTCTTGGAGGTATCGTACCAAGGCTATTCCATTTCCGATATATTGATGCTTAGTATTGAGGAGAGCCTCTCCCTGTTCAGCGAGCAAAAGAAGATGACGCAATTGCTGACCCTGCTGTGTGAGGTAGGACTCGGCTACTTGCAATGGGGGCAGTCTGTGACGACCTTGTCCGGTGGTGAAGGACAACGGTTGAAGCTGGCTAGGGAGCTGAGTGCATCTTCTACAGGGCATACGCTGTACTTACTGGATGAGCCATCGACAGGACTGCATCCAATTGACGTCGAGAAGCTCCATGTCCTCTTGAGCAAATTGGTCGACGCCGGAAATACCGTATTTATGGTCGAGCACAACACAGAATTGATCGCCGCTTCTGACTGGGTGATTGATATGGGACCTGGAGGTGGTAGTTCTGGAGGGAACGTGGTTGCGAGCGGGACACCAAAAGAAGTGGCGGCCACGAAAGAGTCGATTACCGGAAAGTTTATCCACTAATCCAATACGCGTCGATACAAAAAGGTCGCCCCGATTCTGCTGTGGGCGACCTTTTTTCGTCAAAAGTCAGGTAGACGATCCAAATTGTTTTCCTTGATTCCGTCTGGCTCACTCCGCAGAATGTCTCTCCCATACTTGTGAAACACGTCTACATGAGCCAGCTTGCCAGCCTTTGCATCGTTGAGTGCGGTGATATAGTCGAGCTCACGGCCTGTGTCTGTTTTAAAGGCGATCAAGTCTCCATCGTCGTTTTTCCTGACAGCCACGATTTGCTCTTTTCCTGTATTCGTCAGTGGGCTGTTATCTCCATTTTCCTGGATCGCCTGTTGTTCTCCAGCATTTTTGTAGGCCTCATAAATTTGTTCAAAGCTCCGTTGATCCATGCATCATCCCTCCTCATCAGTAGGGTGCCTAAAACAAAGGAGAACATGCATTCGTTTTTTGCTTTCGGGGACTATGCTCGCTGTGCACTAAGAGGAAGTAAGGTCGCTGCTATCCGCTTATATTTTTCCTGGTCGTGGATGCGATAGTACAGGCTCCGCAAAAAGTTTTTCGCATTGATTCGCCCCGTGTACGCTTCGATTGAATAGCTACTATCTAAACGATTCGCAAAACTCCGAACCCATCCATCGATATCATCCAAGGAGAGTTCATCACGATTCCAGACAGAAAGGACAGCAGTCACCAGGCGCTCATCTTCTTCGTGCGCATAAACTGATTTCGCCCCTATGATTGTTTCGCGGATGACTCCGAGAATTTGCTTCAGGTCAGTCTGATCCAGTTCACTGCATTGGGCCAGGTCATCGAGAGCGTCAGCAGCATGAGCGGTAGCATGTGCCCAGCCCTTTTCTTCCACATAGCCTCGCAGGTCTGTTTCTTGCCGTATGTAAGCGAAAAGTTTGTCCTTCACGTAAAGGATCGCTTCTTTGGCGAGAAAAGGATGATTCCGATGCAGGATCAGGATAAGGGGGAGCAATAAAACGGAAAAGGAGCGCGTGAATACCGAGTCAGTCCCATTTTCACCTATGCGATAAAATAAATGCTGGTCGTCGAGTGCAATCGCTAGCAGCTCTTGTAGCTGTTCAGGGGAGAGCACACCTTCCTCTATCCAATGAGAAAACGTAGAATAGATGAGCTCATCACGCAGTTGGGGATCGGCTGAACCGATGTGCGTAACCATTTCGAGCGCGAGTTCAAAAGCATGTGGCGGCGCCAGAAAGCTATTCGCCCGAATCGCGAGCAAGGTTTCTTTTAATGACATCTTCTCAGCTCCTTTATTTTCCTAATTTTACAACATTGCTGGAGACGGCGAAATAAAAAGAGAAGAGGGCAGATTTGCCGATACTGCCCTTTCTCTAAAAGCTGATTCGCTCATTCGGTTGTCAGGCGCAGCAGCCAATCTTTCAAGTCGACGATACGCAAAGTTTGGGGTCCTGTGGCGATCCCGGTTACCAGCAGGGGAACGAGTGAATCCACCTCGTGCAAGGAACCGTGTGCCGCTCCGCCGATATGGGTGGGAGAACTTTCGGTAATGAGCTCATGCCCTGGCTGAACAGTAACGACCACATATCTGCCTTCATGCGAATTCAACGCACCGTAGAGCCTCGCCAAAACGTCCGGATATTTCCCATACGTGATCCGGTTCTTGTTCATGGTCATATCGAGCAGACGCGGATCGCCGCTGAAGGTCCATGTTTGCCCATATGGATCGGTAAAGGGACCGTTTGGTTGATAGCTAAACTCTCGGTTGATTTTGCCTGCTGTAACGATAATCTTTTTGTCTTCCTTTCTTGCAAGGATGTCCAGCTTTGGTTCACGCTGCAAACGTTTTACGATATCGGATAACGGAATACGTGAGTCCAGGGCATAAATATAGGCCATCCGTTCGTTGGCCGAAATCACGATTTGGTCAGAAGGGGTGACAGGCTGACTGATTTTGGCTATTTGATAGTCGGTCAGTAAGCTGCGCAAGTCAATGGTAGCGGCCTTGCGATCATCCAGAACAGCACTCTGGGCACTGTCTCCCATGACGATCCACCGCGCTTCTTTGATTGCCTTGTCCCAAGATCCAAATGCATTGAGTACGGCTTGAAGCGCTTTATCCGCTTTTTCAATCCCTTCGATCGTAGCGGGGCCCTTCTTATGTACTTCCATATCATTTTCCGGCAAGTAGGCGATGGTAAGAGGGGGGAGCTTCTTGTTGGCGATGAGATAGGCAGCCTCCTGCGCGGAAAACTCATCATTCATCCCGTATTTTCGCCAAATGCGCTTTTCACTCTTTTGATTCGGATCCAGCTGGGCAAATGCTGCATACGACATCAGTTTTGGTCCGGTCACATTCAGTTCGCCAGGCAATCGCGTGCCGAAATCAATGAGACGGGGGATTTGTAAGGCGTGCGGCGTTGTGCCTCGCCATAGAATAGCATTGATGGAAGCCGTATCCTTGCCTTTTTCCGCCAACTCTTCATGGATGGTTTTCGTATCTCGATTGAGCTGGACCAGGTTCAATTGATGAAGGATATCTAGCAGCACTTGTGGCTGATCGATCTTCAGACCTTCTTTAGGACCATACCCGTAATAAATCATCCGCTTTTCCTTGTTGCTGAACCAGGATAATCCCGGTACATGATGCTCATTGGCATACGTTCCTGTAAGGAGCGTGCTGTCGATAGTTACCGACATGGTGGGAAAAGAACTCACAACTTGCGGGTAATAGCGCCCGTTTGCAAGCAAATAACCTAAAGCAGGAGCGCGACCTTGCCGGATCGCTTCTTGAAGTGGTTTGTCCATTAAGGAATCAATGAGAATGAGCAGGACAGGCTTTTGCGATTCATTTCTCTCAGCTGAGGGTTGAGCCTTAAGGCTATGCTGACGGATTTGAGAGGCTGAGTCTGGCTTGCAGCTGATCACAGTCAGACTCAGCGCCAACAGGAGAAGGATGGCGTATGTGAATCGCGACTTCATGTTTCCATTCCTTTTTTGTGAATTTGGTTTTCCCTATTTTTTGTTTTCGCGGAAAAATTATTCACCAAGCCTGCCTCATTTAACCTTCCGGCAACAGATGAGAGATCTCGACAACCACCCCTTTTTCCAAAAACAAGCGAGGGATGCGATTACTGAGGGTGGCAACGACTTCATAGTTGATCGTCCCGAGCATTTCGGCAATCTCATCGACAGTAATCTCGCGGTTTCCTTGCTTGCCGTAAATCACGACCTCATCGCCTTGCTTTCCGCTGCCTTCTCCCAAGCTGACCATCATCTGATCCATCGTCACTCGCCCTGCGATCGGCAACCGTTTGCCTCGATACAGAACAAATCCCCGGTTAGAGAGTGCGCGCGAATAACCATCGGCATAACCGATTGGAATCGTCCCGATGACCTCTCCGCGCTTTGCTATGTATGTAGCACCATAACTGATCGTATACGGTGGCGTCAGCATGGTCTTTACATAGGAGAAGCGCGATTTCAAGCTGAGTGCCGGAACGAGCTTGACGCGATTGAGTTGTCGGATATAAGCGGATGGATACAGCCCATACATGCCGATTCCGAGGCGGATCATATCGGCGCTGTATGCGGGAAAAGCAATGGTAGCAGCGGTGTTGCACATGTGTACGGTCGGAAGCTCGAACCCTTTTTCCTTCAGATAACGAAGATACTGAACAAACAACTCGTGTTGCGCTTTGGTCAATGTGTGATCGGGTTCATCCGCAGTGGAAAAATGAGTGAAGATTCCGGTCCATGCAAGGGAAGAGCTTGACGTTAAGGCCTTCACGACTGAAAGCAACCCAGATCTTGTCCGTACGCCCAAACGTCCCATACCTGTATCGATGTTGATATGGATGTTCAGACGATTGGAGAAAGCTGTTGATTTGACAATTTTATCGGCTTTTTTGATCCAATCAGTCTGGAAGGCAGACAGCTCAATATTCCAGGCGACCGCCTCTTTGACACGTGAAAGAGGAGTGAATCCCAGCACGAGTATAGGGGCTACAATTCCTGCCTTTCGTAAGACGATACCTTCTTCCAGAATGGCGACAGCGAGGGAAGTAGCCCCGTATTCGAGGGCATGGCGGGCTACTCCAACAGAACCATGGCCATAGGCATTCGCTTTTACAACCGCCATGATTTTCGTCTGTTTAGGAATATGCCGACGTATCGCTCGAATGTTTTTCTTGATGGCATCGAGATTTACCTCAATCCAGGTTTCGCGAAACAACTGTTTCATCACGAATCCCTCCCTTTTTCTGGGAAACGGTTCCCTCTTCCATGCGTATTCACCGTATCTTCCACTTAAGCGTGGCCTACCGGGAAGAGATAACAAAAAGCAGGCCATGTGTAGAGTGGCCTGCAAACGACAACCATGTGTCTGGCTGGAAACGTAAAAAGAGCAGACTGCCGAATACTCGGAGTCTGCCCTTTTCGTTGGGTGGGTGCTGATACGAACTTATTTTAATCGTTTGCTTACGCAGTTACTGGTTTACCTTCATCCAGCAATTGACGCAGAACCGTTTGCAGGATACCACCATTGCGGTAGTAGTCTACGTCTACCATGGAATCGAGGCGCACGATTGCTTCGAATTCGAAAGTGCTGCCGTCTTTCTTAGTAGCTTCTACTTTTACGCGTTGGCCAGGTTGAACATCATCGGAGAGGCCTACAATGTTGAAGGACTCAGTACCGTCGATGCCGAGGGACTTCCAGCTTTGGTCACCAGCGAATTGCAGAGGCAGAACGCCCATACCAACCAGGTTAGCACGGTGGATACGCTCGAAGCTCTCAGCGATAACCGCTTTGATACCCAAGAGGAATGTACCTTTTGCTGCCCAGTCACGGGAAGAACCAGTACCGTACTCTTTACCAGCCAGTACAACGAGTGGAGTACCGTCTGCTTGATACTTCATGGAAGCATCGTAGATGGACATTACTTCGTCAGTTGGCAAGTATTTGGTTACGCCGCCCTCAGTTCCAGGAGCTACTTGGTTGCGGATACGGATGTTTGCAAATGTACCGCGCATCATTACATCGTGGCTACCACGACGAGCACCGTAGGAGTTGAAGTCTTTGCGCTCTACGCCGTTTGCTTGCAGATACAGACCTGCTGGGCTAGTTGGCGAGATGTTACCAGCTGGGGAGATATGGTCAGTTGTCACAGAATCACCGAAGAGTGCGATCGTGTTCGCTGCTTTGATGTCTGCGATTTTAGCGATTTCTCCAGCCAGGTTTTGGAAGAATGGCGGCTCTTGGATGTACGTGGATTTTTCATCCCACTCGTACAGGTCGCCAGTTGGAACGTCGATTTTGTTCCAAGCTTCGTTTTGCGTGAACACTTGGCCGTACTCAGCGCGGAACAGAGCAGGATTCATAGCTTTGTCCATTGCAGCTGCGATCTCTTGTGGAGAAGGCCAGATGTCTTTCAAGAATACAGGTTGACCGTCTTTGCCAGTACCGATTGGCTCTGTAGTCAGGTCGATATCTACAGTACCTGCCAGTGCATAGGCGATAACCAATGGAGGAGAAGCGAGGTAGTTCGCTTTTACCTGTGCATGGATACGGCCTTCGAAGTTACGGTTACCGGAGAGTACCGCTGCAACTGTCAGATCTTCGTCAGCGATTGCTTTGCTGGTTTCCTCTGGCAATGGACCGGAGTTACCGATGCAAGTGGTGCAACCATAACCTACTACGTTGAATCCGATAGCATCCAAGGAGTCGATCAGACCAGCGTCAGTCAGGTATTGCGTAACTACGCGGGAACCTGGAGCCAGGGAGCTTTTTACGAAAGCAGGCTTTTTCAGGCCTTTTTCTACAGCTTTTTTCGCCAGGATACCTGCACCCAGCATTACGCTAGGATTTGATGTATTGGTACAGGAAGTGATCGCTGCGATAACAACTGCACCTGTTTTCAGCGTAGCTGTTTCACCGTTTGCATAAGCAACTGGTGCGCTAGCTGCGATTTTCTCTTCAGAGAGACCAAATCCGCCTTTGTCGATCGGCGTACGCAAGCTGTTATTGAAGGATTCCTTCATAGCAGTCAGTTCTACGCGGTCTTGAGGACGTTTTGGACCAGCCAAGCTAGGTACGACAGTGGACAGATCCAGTTCCAATGTTTCGGAGAATACTGGGTCAACAGTCTCGTCAGTACGGAAGAGGCCTTGTGCTTTGGTGTAAGTTTCAACCAAGGAGATGAGGTCTTCTTCACGACCAGTTTGACGCATGTAGTTGAGTGTCTCAGCATCTACTGGGAAGAAGCCCATTGTAGCGCCGTACTCAGGTGCCATGTTCGCTACGGTAGCGCGGTCAGCCAGCGAGATGTTGGACAGGCCTGGTCCGTAGAACTCCACGAATTTACCTACAACGCCTTTTTTACGCAGCATTTGCGTAACAGTCAGAGCGAGGTCAGTTGCAGTTGCACCAGCATTCAGTGTGCCAGTCAGTTTGAAACCAACTACTTCTGGCGTTACGAAATACAGAGGTTGGCCGAGCATTCCTGCTTCTGCCTCGATACCACCAACACCCCATCCAAGAACACCAAGACCGTTGATCATAGTGGTGTGGGAGTCAGTACCTACCAGAGAGTCAGGGAAAGCAACCAATTCGCCATCAACTTCGCGAGTAGCGATTACAGTAGCGAGGTACTCCAAGTTTACTTGGTGAACGATACCAGTAGCTGGAGGAACCGCACGGAAATTGTCAAACGCAGTTTGTGCCCAACGCAGGAAGCGGTAGCGCTCTTGGTTGCGTTCGAATTCCAATTTCATGTTGTTGTCCAGAGCGGACGCGTTACCGAAATCGTCAACCATGACGGAGTGGTCGATAACGAGGTCAACTGGAACCAATGGGTTGATTCGTTTTGGATCTCCACCAGCGCGTTTCATCGCGATGCGCATTGCTGCCAAGTCAACTACAGCTGGTACACCAGTGAAGTCTTGCAGTACGATACGAGCAGGCATGAGAGGTACTTCTTGGTTTTCGTCGCGGCCTTTTGTCCAGGTCGCCAATTGTTGTACGTGTTCTTTCGTGATTGCACGGCCGTCGAACTGACGAACAGCAGCCTCGAGCAGAACTTTAATGGAGAACGGCAGTTTGGAAACATCGCCCAAACCTTGTTCTTCCAACCCTTGCAGGCGATAGTAAGCAAAAGACTTGTCGCCTACTTGCAGGGATGACTTTACTTTGTAAGCATCTTTGTTAGCCAATGTATACAACCTCCCTATAATAACTTGGAGTTTCACCAGGTGAAACGTTGTTTCGTTTCTTCATTACGAACCTATTATATACGATTTGTTTCCCGGCTTCTACCCCAAATTCATCATTATTATACAAAAATCATAGGTAAAGAAAATTGGATCACGAACGTCTTCTTATTATAAAGAAGAAAATTGCACGCACTTCAATTATTATCCCGTTTATATTTCGTTTACATTCATGCAGTATCTTATCTCTTGCAAGAGAAATGAGTGGAGAAAAAGGGGAGAAATAACGAATGGAACAGACCAATCGCGTAGCGAAATGGGGAAACTGGAGGCCTTTCTTTCGATTAATTAAGGAAACAAAACCATCCAAGCTAAAAATCGGTGTCGCATTGTTCATGAGCATCGCCACCACACTGGTTACTTTAGTGATTCCGCTCTTTACAAAAGACTTGGTCGACAGCTTTTCCTTAGCTACGATCACGACAGGACAAATTGTGCTTTTGGTCGTCGCTTTTGTTGCACAAGCCATTGCGGGAGGGCTGTCCATCTACTTATTAAACCATGTTGGCGAAAGTGTGGTAGCTTCGCTCCGTGAACGACTCTGGAAAAAGCTTCTCGTCCTGCCGATCTCTTATTATGACAACAACCGGACAGGTGAGACGATCAGTCGAATGACCAACGATACGGGCGTCGTGAAAAGCCTGATCAGTGATCAATTATCCAGTTTTTTCACCGGATTGATCACGATTGTTGGTTCCGTCGTGACGTTGCTATACCTCGATTGGCAAATGACCTTAACGATGCTCGTTGCTGTTCCGTTGTGCATGGGGATTCTCCTGCCGCTTGGCAGCCAAATGTACAAAATTTCAAAAGGATTGCAAGATGAGACTGCGAGCTTTACAACGATCATGAATCAGGTGCTTCAGGAGATGCGGCTCGTAAAATCCTCCAATGCCGAGGTGTACGAATTGGGGATGGGGACAAAGGCAATCGGAAACCTGTTCCGATTCGGGTTGAGAGAAGGAAGAGTCCAAGCCATCATTGGACCGTTAATGTCCTTTATCCTGATGGTGCTGCTCGTGGTTGTCATCGGCTATGGCGGCATGCGGGTGTCCTCGGGAGCATTGACAGCTGGTGAGCTGGTCGCGTTTATTTTGTATCTGGTGCAAATTGTCATACCGCTGGGGCAATTCACACAGTTTTTCACCTCCTTGCAAAAGGCCATGGGGGCAACAGAGAGAATCATTGCGACACTGGAAGCAGAGGAAGAAGATCTTCTGGCAGGACGGACCCTTGATAACGCAGGGCTGCCGATTCATGTGAATCATGTTAGCTTCGCGTATGAGAACGGGGAAACGATTCTTGACGATGTCAGCTTTACGATTGGGGCCGGAAAAGTAAATGCGATTGTCGGGCCGAGCGGCAGCGGCAAAACGACGTTGTTTTCAATGGTCGAAAGGTATTATCAGCCACTGAATGGAGAAATCAGGCTGGGCAATGATCCCATCACGGATTTTTCCTTGAAGTCATGGAGAAGTCAAATCGGCTACGTATCCCAGGAAAGTCCTTTGATCGCCGGAACCATCCGAGAAAATATTTGCTACGGGATTTCACGGACGATTAGCGAGGAGGAACTGAAGGAGGCGGCAAAGATGGCCTATGCGGATCAATTTATTGAGGAATTGCCGAATGGCTATGAAACAGAAGTAGGGGAGCGAGGCATGAAGCTATCGGGTGGACAGCGCCAACGAATCGGCATTGCCCGTGCACTGCTTCGTGACCCGCAAATCTTGATGCTGGATGAAGCGACCTCTAGCTTGGACAGCAATTCCGAGATGATCGTCCAGAAGGCGTTGCAAAATTTGATGAAGGGACGTACCACCCTCGTGATAGCCCATCGCTTGTCGACTGTGGTGGAAGCAGATCAAATCATCTTTTTGGAAAAGGGAAAAATCACAGGGATGGGTACACATGAAGAGCTTTTTCAAACCCATGCGATGTACCGCGAATTGGCTAGTCAGCAATTGCTCGTAAAAGAGAGGGTGTAGAACGTGACCACAATTATGGTAGTCGACGACGATCCGCATATTCGCGAGCTCGTCAGCGTCTTTTTGCGCAATGAAGGCTTTACGATAGTGGAAGCCGCAGACGGACAGGAGGCACTGGACAAACTAGAGTCGGTTCAGGCACAACTGGTGATTCTTGACATTATGATGCCGAACATGGATGGCTGGGAGCTGTGCCGAAAGCTTCGCAAGCATTACGATTTTCCCTTACTCATGCTGACTGCCAAGGGAGAGACATCACAAAAAATCAAAGGCTTCGAGCTAGGGACAGACGATTATTTGGTGAAGCCGTTTGATCCGCAGGAGCTGGTCGTCCGGGTAAAAGCGCTGCTCAAGCGTTACCGGATTGCCGCTTCGCATCAGGTTCAAGCAGGAAAACTGCTGCTTGATCGTAAAACGTTTGCAGTCGCCAGTGGCACGAAAACATGGAGCATTCCACTAAAGGAGTTCGAGCTGCTGTTCAAACTGGCCAGCTATCCCGGGCAGACCATCTCCCGCGAGCAGCTGATCGAACAAATATGGGGCTATGATTTTGAAGGCAATGAGCGTACGGTAGACGTGCACATCAACCGATTGCGGGAGCGATTTCCGGAAGCGATGTACGGCTTTTTGATCCGGACAGTCCGGGGACTTGGTTATCGTTTGGAGATCGTCGTATGAAAAAGAGGAGGCCAGAACGTCCCCATGTTTTGCTGAAAATCGCAGGCGTAGTGGGCTTATGTGCTGTTTTTGCTTTGTGCGGGCTAGGTGCATACGGGATTACCTCTCTCTTTTATGGCTATATGGACTATGATCCCCATGATCTTGTAAAAACGTTGGTCAATTCAGTTTTGAGCTGCATCCTGTTTATTGGGGTAGGCATGATCATTTCTTTCTTCACCATGCCAAGACATCGGGGCAGGTTTCAACCATTGATTGATGCGCTCAGACGGATCGCCATGGGGGATTTTCGGGTCAATCTCGATATCAAGCTGGCGCATGAATGGGGGGAGTTGGTGGAGGGCATCAACCACGTGGCGGAGCAATTAAACGAGATGGAGAAGCTGCGGCAGGAGTTCATCTCCAATGTTTCCCACGAAATTCAATCGCCCTTGACGTCGATCAGCGGGTTTGCTCGCGCCCTGCATAATGAAAGACTGAGCCCAGAAGATCGTAAACGTTACTTGGAGATTATCGAGTCGGAAAGCAAGCGCCTGTCCAAGATCAGTGACAACCTGCTTAAACTCACTGCGCTAGAGGGCATCCAGCATGATTTAGAGCGGAAGCGGTATCGGCTGGACACGCAACTACGCGCAATCATCCTCGCATGCGAGCCGCAATGGATGGCGAAAGAGATTGAAATGGACATAGACTTGGAAAAAGTCGAAATCGTCGCCGACGAAGATATGCTGAACCAAGTCTGGACTAACTTGCTTGGCAACAGCATCAAATTCACGGAGGCAGGCGGGAAAATTAACGTAAAGCTGGAGAGGGTAAACGGAGACGTACTCGTGAAAATAATCGACTCGGGAATCGGGATATCCAAGGAAAATCAGGAGCGCATTTTCGAAAGGTTTTTCAAGGCGGACCCATCGCGGAACCGAGCCAATTCGGGCAGTGGCCTGGGACTGGCAATCGTGAAAAAAATAATCGATTTGCATCATGCCACGATCGTCGTTGAGAGTGAAGTAGGGATTGGTACCACGTTTACGATTACATTTGTTCAAACAGATAAAAAAGCTGCCCCTTCGTCCGGATGACGGTCTGGGACAGCTTATTTTCATTACGGGTACCAGTTACGCGCCGATATACTTGGCATGGAGCGAACGTGCTAGGCTGATGTCATCTGTGCCTTGCACGAGGACACGACCATCCGGGAAAATGACGAGCGTGTATGTATCGACACGGAAACGCAGCAAAAATTTGTTTTGCTCGATTTGTCCCAAAGGCGAGAGTCTATCAGCCAATGCGTTCAGATCAAGTGTCAAGGCAGCGGCGGGCGAGATTTGTACGGTGTCTCGACCGCAAAGCGAAACGGCTTGTCCATCCTGGGTATCCGGCTGCAAAAACGAAAATTGCTTGTGCCCACATGTCGGACAGTCGTCTCGGCGGGCATTGACCACCTTGATTTGCTGATGGCGGTTATGCCAAATCTCAAAGTGCTCCAAATTCGGATTAAGCTCATCCGTTGCATCAACTAACAGCTTGAATGCTTCTGTTGCCTGATAGGAGGCGACGATGTGAATGATTGGTCCGATGACGCCAGCCGTGTCACAGGTAGGCATCTCACCCGGGTTTGGTGCTTCAGGGAAAAGGCAGCGTAAGCAAGGCGTGATCCCTGGACGAATCGCGGTAAATGTTCCAGTCGCACTCACAGCGCCACCGTACACCCACGGAATACTATGCTTAACGCAAACATCGTTCACGAGATATCTCACCTGAAAATTATCCGTCGCATCCAGAACGAGATCGACATCTGCCAGCAATTCCTCCGCATTATAAGCGGTAAGGTCTGCGACAATCGGTTCGATCGTGACAGCTGAATTGATCTTTGTCAGCTTGGCGTGAGCGGCGATTGCTTTTGGCAAATGCTCGGCTGCATCGGATTCGTCGTAGAGCATTTGACGCTGCAGGTTGCTCGGCTCGACGAAGTCGCGGTCAATGATGCGGACAAAACCTACTCCAGCACGGACCATATGATTGGAGAGAACAGTTCCAAGTGCTCCCATGCCGACGATCGCTACGCGGCTTTGCCCCAATTTTTCCTGTCCACTGCGCCCGATCGGATGAAACAATGTCTGACGGGAATAGCGAGTATCCAAGGCGTTACTCCACCTTTCCTTCTGGCATCGCAAGCGGATTCCACGGTCCTTGCTGATGTCCCTTCCATTCGCTTCCATCTTCCCACATTTCTTTTTTCCAAATGGGAACGATCTCTTTGAGTCGCTCAATGGCGTAACGGCCTGCTTCAAACGATTCATTTCGATGCGCTGTTGCAACGGCACAAACAACCGCAATTTCTTCTACAGCCAAGTTACCGATACGATGGTGCATCGCGACTTGCGCTCCCGGCCAGCGTTCCTCGATCTCTGCTGCGACCTGCTTCATTTTTTCAACAGCCATAGGGGCATATGCTTCATAGGACAAATACACGGTGCGCTGACCATGGGTAAATTCCCGAACAGTTCCGACAAAAGTAAGGATTGCGCCTGCATGCGGGTTGCTCACCAGACGAACCAACTTGTCCGCAGAAATGGGCTCCTCGGTAATGGCGAAGCGCGGGTCTTCTTCTCCGCCGCTTACAGGAGGTAAGAGGGCAATCTCGTCGTCGGCTGAAATGACCTGATTTTTCGCCGCATATTCATGATTGATGGAGACAAAGCAACTGCCCAAAAGCGCAGAGAGCGCAGGATATTCTCTTTCCACTGCTTGCAGTAGGTCGCTAACGGTCGCGCCTTCAGATAGGGTCAACTGTACTTCCCGGGCATTCGCACGTTCAGCGAGTCCGGCAAATAACAAGATCGTAATGGTCAAGACAATTCCTCATTTCCCTGGATGATACTACACTCTAGGCTAGACGATATCATAAACCGATCAAAGTTGCCAATGAATGGGGTGTTTCAATCAGCGGTTGATTCTAAGGGGCGAAGCCTTCCTGACTCAAATAGATCTGGTTCGGGGGAAAAATACGTAATAGCCGATCATAGACGATCCGATAGGCGGTAGGATCATACCATTCTTCCAGTCCAAGCTGTTCATAGAGAGCGGGAATGCCGTTTCTTTTCGTTCGTTTACCGCCGCTGCCATCTCCCATATAAAAGTCGTCGACACAGACACGTGTTACCAAGGGGCGCAAAATCTCCGGAAATGACTCACTGCTAGGCAAAACAGGGGCAATGGTTGCTTGTGTAGGGATGCCTGCTTCCGCCAAACGCTGGAGTGTTTTAAGCCGCGCTTGAATGGGGGGAGCTTGTGGGCTAAAGTGCCTGCGAATCTCCTCCAAATCGGTCTCGACGGTCATGCTGACGCGGACGCGATCACCCAGCAGGAGTAACAAATCGGCATCCCGCCAAACCAAGGGACTTCTCGTCTGCACCAGCAAAAAATCGGGTGGATGCTCTACCATGACTTCGAGTAAAGACCTCGTTACCTTTTCCGTTTGTTCGATGGGCTGGTACGGGTCTGTACTCGAAGACATGAAGATGGTCACCTTTCCTTTTTTCTTAGCCCGTATTAACTCCTTGCGCAATAAATCGGCAGCTTGCTGCTTAATGTCAACCCATGTGCCCCATTGCTCGTTGCGAAACAAAGAGACAGGCATTTGCCGAACATAGCAATAAGAGCAGGCGAAAGAACAGCCCGTATACGGATTGAGCGAGTGGGTGTAATCCGCAAGAAATCCGCTTCCTTTATTGAGGAGGGTTTTCGGCATTTTATAGGAAAGGATGCTCTTCATATTGTGCGTTCCTCACTTTGCATCATGAAAAATAATTCCGAGGCTGTAGCGCTTTCCTGAGGTAATCGTGCTGACACCGTGGCGCAGCGTGTTTTTATAGAAGCCTCGCGTTCCCTGTACAGGACGATAGGATGTCGGGAAAATCAGTCCAGCGCCTTGGTCCAAGGTTATCACATGTCCCCGGCTCTGCGCGCGCGGCCGTTGCTCCATCAGCAGAAATTCTCCGCCAGTGTAGTCCTTCTCCTTCTGATTCAAGGCAAACACGACTTGAAACGGGAAGAACACCTCGCCGTACATATCCTGATGTAAACAATTGTAGCCACCCGTTTCGTATTTCAAAATCAATGGAGTAGAGCGCAGCTGCCCCTGGTCGTGACATTGCGCCAAAAAATCAGGGAGGGTAGCAGGATAAATAGCTTCACGTCCAAGCATTTCGAGCCACCGATTCGCAGTCTGCGCAAGCATCGGATAAAAGCCTTCGCGAAGCTCCTGCAAAAGTGAGGGAAGGGGAGCCTGATAATAACGATACTCCCCTTCACCGAAACGGTACCGTGCCATCTGGATCGTATTGCGAAAAAGATCATCCTGTCCATACGAAGCGATTAATTCTTCGCACGCATTCGAGCCTATTAAGGAAGGAAAAGCTGCATACCCTTGTTCGTCCAACTTCTGTTGCAGGGAATGCCAGTCAAGTGCAGCGATCCTTTCTGTCAGTGAACTAGCCATGCTTCACACCCCGATTCGACTTTTGCTCCAGATCAAGCAGAGTTGTCTTCATGGGCAGTCCTCCACGATAGCCAGTCAGTGAACCGTTTTTACCGACAACGCGGTGGCAGGGGACTGTAATGAGAACCGGATTGGCACCGATTGCTGCACCGACTGCACGAACAGCAGCAGGCTTTTCAATGATGTTTGCAATGTCGGTGTACGATGCCGTTTGACCGTATGGGATTTGACGGAGTGCTTCCCAGACAGCGAGCTGAAAAGGCGTTCCAGAGAGGTCGCAATTCATGGAAAAATGCTCGCGCGTTCCTTGCATATATTCCATCAGTTCTGTTGCAAAAGGCTTTAGCCATGGGTCGTCTTGCACCAGTGCACTTTGTGGGCGATGCTTTTCAACCCACGCTTCCAATTCAGCAAAAGGCTGGTTGACTGAGCCGACATAACAAAGTCCGGCAGCCGTTGCAGCCAAATAAATAGTCCAATCACCATGCACAAGCATTGACCAACGTACCGTCTGATCCTTCATCGTTTCCATTTCCATACGCCTCCTTTGAGCTGTGTACGCACAGTATACCTCCAGCACCTGTTCTTCGTACGTTTTTGGGAGTGGATGAGCAAGATAACGAAACGATGTCCTCTACATTCCCATTGCTTTTATCCAGCTGCGGGAGTAAGGTAGGAGAAGATAGAGGAGGAAAGATACTCGTATGACTGATCAATTAACACATTTTAATGAACAAAATCGAGCGCGGATGGTGGACGTGTCTGAGAAGGACGTCACAAAACGGGTGGCTGTAGCCGAGAGCCAAATCAGCATGAAACCCGAAACACTCGCCCGAATCCGTGAAGGTCGAATCGAAAAGGGCGATGTACTCGCAGTTGCGCAGGTAGCAGGTGTCATGGCTGCCAAAAAGACGTGGGAAATCATCCCGATGTGTCATCCGCTGCCATTGACTGGCATCGACATACAATTTGCTTTTGTAGATGAAACGACGCTTGCGATTACAGGAACCGTGAAGACGACAGGGAAAACAGGCGTCGAGATGGAGGCGTTGACCGCTGTCAGTGTAACGGCTTTGACGGTGTATGACATGTGCAAAGCCATGGATAAAGAAATGATAATCGGTCCGACCAGTCTGCAATCCAAAACAGGCGGAAAAAGCGGCGATTTCCATCGGGGTGAGAAGTAAGCCATGAGGCAAAAGTGGGAATCCTATCCGAGCAGCATTCGTTTATTGGCGATTGCTGCCGTCATTTTTTCTACCGGAATGGCGTGTATTTGGCCGCTGGTCACGATCTATATTCACAACCATCTCGGAAAGCCGCTGACTGTAGCCGGCTTCTTGTTGCTTTTAAATCAAGGCGCATTCCTGATCGGGAGTATTGTCGGCGGGATGATGTTTGACCGCTGGGGTAAAATGCGCACCATTGTTGTAGGCTCCATCGGTGGAATGATTATTTCGGTCTGTTTAGGTGTTACACAAGATTTTACCGTATATGTCCTACTGTTATTATTGAATGGTCTGTTTTATGGATCCCTTTCTCCCGTTATGAATGCGCTGGCAGTGGTTTTATGGCCGGAGGGAGGCCGTAAAGGAATCAATCTGATTTACGTCGCCCTCAATGTGGGTGTAGCTGCCGGCTCTGCTTTAGGCGGCTTCTTGGCAAGCGTTTCGTTTGCTTGGACGTTTTTCGGAAATGCGATCACACAAGTAATTGTGCTGACGATGTTTATGCTCATTTTGCCGCGTCAGTTAAAACTGGCAGAGCAAAAACGTCAATTGCAGACGACTGCTCCCGAACAAGCAGAGGGAGAACTTATACGAGAACCACAGCAAGAGACCAAGGTTGTATGGGGAGCATTGCTGCTCTTATGCGGAGGATTGCTCATTAGCTGGATTGTCTATGTACAATGGACAACGGTGCTGTCGACCTACATGCAATCCCTGGGCATTTCACTCCGTCAATACAGTCTGTTGTGGACGCTGAACGGCGGTTTGATCCTGTTTGGTCAACCATTGATTGCGTGGGTCATACGACGCTTTGCCCGTACGCTAAAAGCACAAATGCTCTTGGGCGCTTATATTTTTGCCATGTCGATGTTGATTTTGTCTCAATCAACGGTTTATGCAGGCTTTGTTGCAGGCATGTTCATCATGACGCTGGGAGAAATGCTCGTATGGCCAGCGGTGCCGGCAGTAGCGGCACAGTTTACGCCAGAGGGACGAGAAGGCTTCATTCAAGGTCTGATTGCAGGGACTGGATCTGCTGGGAGGATGCTCGGACCACTTCTTGGCGCCTTCATTTTCCAATCGATTCATGCGCAGGGACTATTGTTCGTGATGGCGGGCTTGTGTCTGTTGTCTGTCGCATTCTTTGCCTTCCACACATCTTTTCAAAAAAGAAGGCATCAGGTACCCTTACAGAATCAAGCATCTTGACACGGTTTACGTGCTCAAGTAGTATGATATAGACGAAAAAACAGTATATTCCGTGTGTTTGACTTATTCAGAGAGGTGGAGGGACTGGCCCTATGAAGCCCGGCAGCGGATCTGTTCTATGCGATGGACAGATGCTGTGCCAATTCCAGCAGGATTTTTTCCTGACAGATAAGGACGTGACCAAGCTGATCTCCCCCTTTTTCTGTATGGAAAAAGGGGGTTTTACTGTATTGGGCCCAAGAAAGGAATGGAAGAAAGATGCGCATTCAACCCTCCGACATGATTGATCGACTCCCTACCCAGTTTTTTGCGACCCTGGTGGCAAAAGTAAACAAGGTCATTGCGCAAGGCCATGACGTCATAAACCTAGGGCAGGGCAATCCTGATTTGCCGACACCGCCACACATTATTGAAGAATTACAGGCGCAAGCGGCACAACCACTCCATCACAAATATCCGCCTTTTCAGGGACGCGTGGAACTGAAGCAGGCAGTGGCTCATTGGTATAAGCAAGAATTTGATGTGGACCTCGATCCGGAGGAAGAAGTAGCGATATTGTTCGGCAGCAAAACCGGACTCGTAGAGATTTGCCAAGTCCTTATGAATGCAGGCGATGTTGCACTGGTTCCAGACCCAGGCTATCCGGATTATTGGTCGGGGGTTGCAGTCGTAAATGGACGAATGGTCATGATGCCATTGAAGGCGGAAAATGACTTCTTGCCAGACTACAGCCAGCTCTCCCAAGCTGATTTGGATCGCGCGAAACTGATGTTTCTCAACTATCCGAACAATCCGACAGCAGTTAATGCACCACTCGAGTTTTATGAGGAAACCATTCGTTTTGCTCGAAAACATGAAATCGTTGTTTGCCACGACTTCGCCTACGGGGCGATCAGCTATGACGGGAAAAAGCCAGTCAGCTTCATGCAGGTTCCGGGTGCAAAAGAAGTGGGTGTAGAATTTTATACCTTGTCCAAAACGTACAACATGGCAGGCTGGCGTGTTGGTGCTATGGTAGGAAATCGCGAGCTGGTTCGTCTGATTAACCTCATTCAGGACCATTACTTCGTCAGTCTGTTCGGAGCGGTACAGATGGCGGCAGCCAAAGCGATGACGGAGTCACAGCAGTGCGTTCGCGATCTCGTCGCTGTCTACGAAAGCCGCCGCAATGCCTTGTACTCCAATCTGCATCGGATTGGCTGGCAGGCGCCACCATCTCAAGGGTCGTTTTTTGCTTGGCTTCCTGTTCCAAGCGGCTTCACATCCGTGGAGTTCTCTGACCTGCTTTTGGAAAAAGCGCATGTCGTCGTAGCGCCAGGAAATGGCTTTGGTCCGACAGGTGAGGGTTATGTGCGAGCGGCTTTGTTATCAAATGAAGAGCGTCTCGCAGAAGCGGTTCAGCGAATTGAGCGGTTGGGGTTATTTACGAAAACAAAATAAAGGCGAGGTAATTGGGTCACACTACCATACAAATGGAGTGTGGCTTTTTTATTCTAGAATAAAAATCATTCTCATTATTGACAGATAATGATTTTCATTATACGATGGCATTGTTAATGATAATTAGTCTCATCGAGAGCGGGAGGGTACCATGCGCTATCAGATTAACGGTTACACGGATATGTATACGGTGATCGCCAACGAGCGGAAAATCGGCGGAGCCATTGAAGCAGGCCAAATTCGCCTGCGGACGGGAGAAGTTTACGCCAATGCTGTTCTCACTCGTTTGGAAATGTCAGGTGCGCATTTTTGCTCGATCGGTTTTGTTACGGAAGAAGGCAAAAGACTGATTGTCCATGTGAATGATATCAGTATGATCGCTGATGCTCGTCACGTCAACGTTTGTGAGCTGACGAATGAAGGCATGAGAGTGGAGAAATCCGCAGAGAGACTGAAGCGATTGAAACGTCTCTGTGAACTGAATGAAGGCAGCTGTACGCCGACCTTCCAGGAAGAGGCATTGCTGTTGGCAAACGATATTGGCATGGAAGAAGCGTCCACGCACGTAGACCTCTCTTTCCTCCCACACACAGAGAAACCGCGTGTGTTTCGCATCGCCTAGGAAGATATAGCCCATACATATTGGACCCCTTTTCGTTTGAGACGAAGAGGGGTTTTTTGCATGCAGTGTGTCAAGACTAACGATTGAACAACCGCTCGACATAGTCAAAACCTATCCACTCATAGCTACCAAGGATTGGACTTACGAGAGGGAGAGTGATAAAACAAGGATAAGCAAAATCAAGGGGGAACGGAACATGGAGTACTCATTTTCAAAATCTGTCGAAGCATTATCCTCCTCGGCAGTCCGGGAAATCTTGAAGCTGACCCAAGGCAATCAAGTGCTCTCGCTCGCAGGTGGACTGCCAGCAGAGGATTCTTTTCCAATCGCAGAGATGCGTGAAGCGTTCAACCGCGCATTTGAACAAGGAGCAAAAGCTCTTCAGTACGGATTAACTGATGGATACTTGCCGCTTCGTGAGTGGATTGCATCCCGCATGAAGCAAAAGCATATGAACGTCGGTGTAGATAATATGATCATCACAACGGGCTCTCAGCAAGCAGTAGACTTGTTGTGTCGTGTATATTTAGACGAAGGCGATGTCGTTCTCGTTGAAAACCCTACTTATTTGGCAGCTGTTCAGTTATTTCAATTCCGGGGAATCAAAGCGATCCCTGTAGACGGTGACGCCGATGGGATGGATTTGGACGATCTGGCGAAAAAAATTGCCCAGTACCGCCCCAAAATGGTGTACGTCATTCCTACCTTTGCCAATCCGACAGGAAAGGTATGGAGTCTCGAACGCCGTCTCGGCTTGCTTCGTCAATGTAAGGCACAAAACATTCTCATCCTGGAAGACGATCCATATGGAGAGATCCAATTCGATGGGGAAGCACCGTACCGCTCGATTTTCTCACTGGATGAGCATCCGACTGATTCCTGTGTGGTGTACACCAGTACCTTTTCCAAAATTGTCGCGCCAGGCTTGCGTACCGGATGGGCCATCGGAGATACACGTGTGATTCAAATGATGGTGAAGGCGAAGCAAGCAGTTGATTTGCAGTCAAGCACAATCGACCAGTACGCTCTGTATGAGCTTTTGTCCCGCTTTGATCTGGAGCGCCACATTGAGAAGATTCGCGAGTCTTACAAAGCGCGCATGGAATGGATGCATGAGCTCTTGGTTGCGCAAAACTGGGAGGGCGTACAGTGGGAAAAACCAAGAGGCGGGATGTTCCTCTGGGTGAATCTGCCGGAGCATATCGATGCGGAGAAGCTGCTGGCCCGTTCCGTACAGGAAGGCGTCGCATTCGTACCAGGGAAGCCGTTTTATGCAGCTGAGCCTCAAGTTAATACGATGCGCTTGAATTATACACTCTTGAACCGGGAAGACACGGAGCTTGCGATTTCGAGATTGGGCAAAGCATTCCACGCCTACAGTGAATCTCTCGTGACAAATGTTTAATAGAAGCAAAAAGACAACCATTGCCATTGGAGCTGGTTGTCTTTTTTGATGCATATTTACAGGGAAAGCTCCCTTTGCGCCCGATCCAGCCATTCATTCACAAGCTCCGTAAACAAAAGTGGCTGCTCAATCTGCAAGTTGTGTCCCGCACAATCGAGTGCGGCAAAAGAAGAGCGGGGATAGCCCTCAATAATATCCCAAATATCGCGATAGCCGACAGAATGATCTTGTTTGCCCACAACAAAAAGACTCGGGTGAGGGAAGGGAGCCGTATCCAATGGGAAGGACACGCCGTATGACTGTCTGATTTTACTGAGGAAAGAAGGGTCAGACAGCATGTAGCCGTCGACAATCTCTTTTTTATAGCGGTTCCACGTATAATTGGTAGCTACTACCGCCATCGACTCAAACTCTGCTCGTTCCGTCTCACTCAACTTCTCCCAGAGAGAAGGCTCCTCTATTAAGACGGGTTTATCCGGCAGTGTGCGCTTTGCTTTTTCAGGAATGACGTTCGGGCAGATGAACAGGGCGCCCTTCACTCGATCCCGGCGCTTCTCGATAACTGCTCGTGTAAGATATCCGCCGTATGATTCACCCGCAATGAAAAAGGGTTCACCTGGAATGAGCTGATCGATGAACGCAAGGACAACCTCCAGAATATCGTCCGTGGTGTGGATATGTTCGTAGTTTTCCGTTTGTCCCATTCCAGGCAGGTCTATGTAAAGTCGTCGGTATCCTGAGCGTTTCTCAAAAATTGGTTCCAGACAACCAGTCATGCAGCGGTGATCAAGTGAAAAACCGTGAATCATCACGACAGGAAAACCGCTTCCGATCTCCTCATAATAAAGGTTAACCCCATTGACCTCGCATCTCATATAAATCCCCCCAACGACATTTGTGTCAGATTGTTTCGAAAGTTTGGAACGTACGTTCTTATTATAAGGGATCTGTTACATATTTCAAGGATGAAAAAACACACCCACAACGAGAATCGTCAATGGGTGTGCCAAAGGGCTTCCTATTCTTCTGTTTCTTCCAACGTGCAAATTGCGCTTGGACGCTTGATCCGCAATACAACGCACTCGTAAACACGGAACAGACTGTTCATTTGCTCGTCTCCGAGGAATGCGGAGTCGAAGTCTTCTGCAATCGCCAGGTCGAGATTATGGCGGCCAGTCGCTACCAATACGCCGGAACGGCCCTTAATGGTAGGAGATTGGAAGACACCATCTGTAACGAGATTGCGAACATGCTCGATCTCAAGCACGTTGGTGCCTTTGTGCACGCGATGCAAGAGTGAGTAGAGCTCAGGAGAAACAACCAGTGCATACGGACCGCTGTGGCCCATTTTCAACAGCTTGTTGCGTGCTTCCACGATATCAGCAAACGCATTGCCAGATTCCATCCAATCGCTCTTCAGATGAGTGAGACGGCCTTTTACGTTCATCAGACCTGGGAGGTCGAATTCAGCAGCACCGTTGAAGATCAGATCGTCTTCCATCAGTGCACCACCAGCAGCTGCATTGGCAGCCGCGCTCATGTCCAAAGGCATGCCCAGTGTGCGTGCTTGGGCAACATCACGCCAGTAGAGCATGAAATCTTTGTACAGGATTGGAATCGTCATGCTGACACGGCGGCTAGGCTGTGTCATTTCCAGTGATTCTCCGCGCAGGGAGAGACCGCCAAAACGGGATTCCTCATATACATCGTTGGTAATGGTTTGGATACCTTCACCTAATGGTCCATAAATATCGATAAAACGACGTCCTACCAGCTGGCGGCGAGCCATGTCAACGACAGTTGCATCCAACTGGTTCCATTCTTCAGTCGTCAAGGGAGAGTCTGGGTATTTACGAAGCTTGTCCATAGTGTAACCTCCATGTTATTTCAGGATTTCCGATTCTTTACATTCCTTTCAAGCTGCCAACTGTCAGTCCTTTTTTGCCAGAAACTGCAGGAGCGGAATGCTTGACCACGGAAGCAACACCGTGAGGAGCGGAAGCCGAAGCTTTCAAATGATCTACCTGGTGAATGTCGTGCCCCTCATCGTGATCAGTGAGATCAGGATGAGCCGCATCAGAGAATCGTTGGCTCATGTTCGCCATGATCTCTTTGACTGTCAAATAGTCTGTATGCGTCTTTTCACGCATGCCATCCAGAAGCTGACGTGTTTCGTCATCCTTGAATTCATACAGAGAGAGCTCCAGATGCTCGCGGAAATTGTGCAGTCCAAAACGTTCCAGATTCACATCGGACAGCATTTGCGAGAGGTCGCGATCACTTAGCTGATCCAGGCTTTTTCCTGAGGAGACCTTCTCCAGGTAGGGAACCAATTCCTGCAAGCGACCCATGCGCTGTTCTTCTTCTTCCAAAATATGATGGTAGTAAAGACGAGTATGCTCGTCCGTTGCCGCGTCGATAATCGGCTGGATAACGCCCATGAAGCTGTTGATATAACCTCTGGTGCGATCAAAAATGGCGTGCAGCTGTGTAATTTCTTGCACCCTACGCCACCTCCTCATTACAATCTATTTTTTCATTATACCGTTGGAAAAAACACCCGGGCAACACCTATGTACATTTTCTTATGATTACGAAGAATATGGTGCGGTGTAATTTGGAAAAGAGGGCGGGAGCACTAGAGCGCCGTGGCTTTGCCTAGAGGCTTCGTTTCTAGTTTTGTTTTTTGACAAAAAAGTTATCATGGAGAGTATTGTCAAAGTCAATTGGGAATGATAATATTTATCAATAAGAGTGATATTCATTATCAATTAGCATTCTGAGAAGAAAACATAAATCCTACATTACCTAAATTTAAGGAGGTAACAAGTTATGTCATCCATTTTAGTAATAGGCGGAGATCGCCTGGGCAATATTATCGAACTTTTGCAAGGGCAAGGCTTCAAGGATATTCACCACGTAACTGGACGGAAAAGCTCGCAAACCGGGGTGAAAATTCCAGCTGGTATCCACATGATTTTGGTGTTGACTGATTTCGTCAATCACAACTTAGCCAAAACGGTGAAAAACCAAGCCAAAGATCGCGAGCTGCCCATCGTATTCTGCAAGCGTTCGTGTTCTGCGATTGCCAAAGCCTTTGATCTCACTGCGTAAATACATACTCTCCAGAACGGGCAGACTACGTTCGTGAGTCTGACACCAACGGAGGAATGACGCATGGAACAGAATCGTTTGAGTGAACTGCCTATCGCACAGCTTACGGCCGCTCAGCTGCAACAATTAAAACAGGCAGAAGAACAAATCAACACAGAAGGTCCAAATGTATATCTTATTGCATTAGAGAAGCAATCCCCGTCCTCCTAGACGGGGTTTTTTTGTTGAATCGTTTGCTTCTCACTTGAATACGTATTGCTCCAGTTGCATTTTGAGGGCGTCAATCCCGATGGCGAAGCCCAAGCATTGGCTGGATTGAATGATGAATGCATTGAGGCCAACGACTTCCCCATTCAAATTAATGAGTGGACCTCCGCTATTCCCTGGGTTAATGGCAGCATCCGTCTGAAAAATTTCTTCGTACATTCGCTTCGCAACCTGTAAGCGGCGGTTTTTGGCACTGATGATTCCCGCTGTCACAGAATTTTCCAAACCAAGTGGGGAACCACCTGTCGCCATACAGGCAAAATCAGGGGCAATTTTAGTGAAAAGACAATAGATGCAGGCAGACCTCTCGATTTTTATGACCAGAGGCAGTGTCTGTTGCTTCCACATCAACACGTTGGATGAGTGTGCAAACGAGCATTCGCCGTTCTTTTTCATTTGCATACGTCCAAATCAGTTTCCAATTGGAAAGCGCATCTAGATCCAGCCGTTGTCCTTTTGAAAAAGAGGAGTAAGCGCGTTCCTGTTCTTTTGCAGCTCTCTCCAACGCACTGATTTTCTCTCGTAAGGCAGGGAGAGTAAGGAATCCATCTTCATAAGCTTGTTCCCAGCGCTGCCTCCGAATTTGCAGCTGTTGCTCGGTTTCTTTCGCGGGAGCGCGGGAATTCGTCTGTAACACAATCTGATACACTTCCTTCAACGCAGCGATTGATTCTGGCGAATGCTGCATCAGCTCGTGCACAATGGCTTTTTCCAAGCGATCCTCACGTATAGCAGGAGCATCACACGTACCAGCCAGCTTGTTTTTACATAAATAGTAGCGGTGCGTGTAACGTTTTTCTCCTTTTCCCGTAATCGTGGTTGTTTTCCCGCGCATAGAGGAGCCGCAACGCGAGCAGTACAGCAATCCGGAAAAGAGGTAGCGGGAGCTGAGAACGCGGGGATGGCTTGTTCCGCGAGCACTCATCCGCTCCTGCACTCGCGAGAAACATGGCTGATCGATAATGGCTGGGTGAGTCGCCTCTTCGATAATCCATTCCTCCGGGTCATTGCGTTGTTGATCGGCGTCGGTGTAATTCCAACGCAACGCACCATGATAGACGGGATTTTTTAACAGTCGAAGTACGGCACTTGCACTCCATGAAGCGCCATTTTTCCCGCGCAATCCGGAATGATTCGCCCATTCAGCGATTTGGCGCGGGGACTCGCCTCGATCATAGCGCTCGAACATGCTGCGTACGCCAGCTGCTTCCCTTTGATTCACGACCAGCGTTCCTCGCACCAGATTGTATCCATACGGTGCAGGTCCTCCTGGTCGTTTTCGTTCTCTTGCCATCTGGCTCATTCCCAGCTTGACCCGTTCTGCCAAGTTTTCTCGTTCCCATTGTGCGAGGGCAGCCACTAAGGTAATAAACAGTCGCCCAATTGCCGTAGTCGTATCGTATACCTCGGTGCAGCTTTTAAAGTGTACCGCATGTCGATCGAACTCCTGCAGGAGCTGATACAGATCAAGGACAGAGCGAGTGAGTCGATCGAGTCGATAGACGAGGACGACATCGATTTCACCCGTTCGGATATCCTGCAGGAGCTGACCGAGTGCGGGGCGATTCGTATCTTTGGCACTCACGCCTTCATCTGCGTAGACGGCATGGACTTCCCAACCTTGAGAGTGAACGTACGAGAGCAGCTTTTCCCTTTGAGCGGGAATCGAAAATCCTTCACGTGCCTGATCCTCTGTACTGACACGAATGTAGACGGCCGTTCGCATCGCCCGCCCTCCCTTCACCTTGGGTTGCTAGAGTGTACAGCAAAAGGGAGGAGCTTATGCCTGACCGCACATAAAAAAACCCGCTTATCCGTCTTGGACAAGTGGGGTTATGCTACATCCATTTTTGGCCCCATTCGTGAATGGAATCAATGACAGGACGCAGATCTTTTCCTTTTTCGGTCAATTCGTATTCAATGCGAACCGGGATCTCTGGGTACACTTTTCGCTCCAAAATTTCCAGCTCCTCCAGCTCTTTCAGCCTTTCAGAGAGCATTTTATCGCTCATATGCGGAACCATTTCGCGGATATCTTTGAATCGTACAGTACCACGTAGCAACACATGAATAATCAGGCCGGTCCAGCGCTTTCCAAGGACGTTTATTGCACATTCATATTTTGGACACATGTGTTCGCCAGAAAAATCTTGACTCATATCGGCGTCACCTCTATCTAGCAGCATTATTGTTGCCCTTTATTCTAACAGATTAGCTTGAAAAAAGTAAGTAACGAAAAGTTGGAATGACACTTTGTCAATGGTTGAGTAGTCAAGCCCGTTTTCATGGACAAATGTTTCCCTATAAGGTGTCCACACATACACTAATCGCGAAATAAGAAGCGAAGAGGGTGTTACGATGCTTTCTAAACGGGTAATCGGTATTTTAACCTGGCGGGAGGGTGTACGCTTTGAGGAACCAGATTATTTGCGAAGGTTGGTTCAAACAGGGCAAAAGCTAGGCGCAGTAATCTACCTGTTTTCGCATCAGGACGTCAATGTTTCCGCAAGAAAGATCAAGGGCTTCATCCCCAAACCGAACGGGGGCTGGATAAGTAAATCTTTCCCTTGGCCACAAGTTGTAATCGATCGGTACCGACGCAGGGTAAAAGAGTATATCCGGCTGCGGAATAGCGATCTGTTTTTCTTTGCAAACAGTCCGTTCAGTAAGAAATGGAGAGTGACGAATCTACTCGCTTCCGATGATCGTGTCAAACGCTGGATTCCGGAGACACATATTTACGAAAAAGGCTTGGTCCGAAACATGCTCGCACGTCATGGGCTCGTCTATGTCAAGCCAGGCAATGGCACAGGGGGAAGAAGTATCCTCAGAGTGAAGAGCAGCGGCAAGGACTATAGCCTCTCCGGACGTGACAAAAAACATAACCATCATGTAGCTCGGATTGATACGGTGGAAGGCGTGGAAAAATGGGTCAAAACGTGGGTGGCGGAACAGCGTATTCGCGATGGCAATTTCCTGGTGCAGCAAGGTTTGAACCTGGGGCTGCTACGCAAGCATGTCGCCGATGTACGGTTATTGATTCAAAAGGACGAGCGTGGGGAGTGGGTGGTGACAGGCTGCGCAGTACGTATGGGGGAGAACGGCAGTGCTACTTCCAATTTGCATGGGGGAGGCAGAGCGATTCCCTTTGAATGGTTTATGTTCAAGCGATTTGGAGAGGAGCGGGGAGAGCTGATCAAGCAGGAATGTTATCAGCTTGCTTTCGAAGTAGCAAACACGCTCGAGGATTATTTCGGTCGCATGATGGAATTCGGTCTGGATATTGGGGTGGATGTGGACGGACGTTCGTGGTTAATCGAAGTGAACCCCAAGCCGGGGAGAGAGGTTTTTCGCCAGATGGGTAACATGGGATTATACAAAAAGGCGATCGCTCGTCCCGTTCAATTTGCGCTGTATTTGGCCCGGAACCAGGCTCGTTTTTTGTCTCTTTGAACACAAATGGTGAACCGACGCTGATGACCCATTCTCCTACTTTTGTATGAGAGGAGTTGCCTAGTGGCAGTGGATATAGCTTGCAGTCTGCATCAATTTTGATGACGGCGTAATCCCGGACTCGATCAGCTATAATGCGTTTGGCTTCAAACACTCTACCGTTATATAGCTTCACGAAAATGTTTTTGGATTTACCGATGACATGCTCGCTCGTCAAGATATACCCTTTCGGATGAAAAAGAAATCCGGAGCCAAAGCTTCGTTCCGTGGGTGGAGAATTATCCTCTTGATCAATAAGGCTGCGAATTAACGAATCCACGTCTTTGGAATGGGGAGCATCCTCGGTCACGATGGAGACTACTCCTTCTTGAACTCGCTCGACAATGGGAACGAAGAAATTGAATGGGTGCAGACTACTGCTGCTCACAGGGTACTTTACCCGCGTATATTGGGACCATTTTTTACTTTTCACCGATCTCTCCCCCTACAGCAGATAGGTATGTATCATCTTATGGGGAGTGGAGTGGGAAGGGACGCCCAATTTCTAGTCACGTGAAGGATATATCATTAATTTTGATTGATATAATAAAGAAATAGCATTGGTATAATTATTTAAATCCATTTATAATAACATGTAGTTAAAGAATATTTTGAACATAAAGGCTAAGTCCTAGCCGCTAGAGAGAGAAAAAGAACGGTAACGGAGGATGCGAAGAGATGGATGTTAAAACGATCATACTGGGTTTCTTAAGCTATGGGGAAATGAGTGGCTACGATATTAAGCAAGCGTTTACAAACAGCATTGGATTCTTTTATGACGCTAGCTTTGGTGCTATTTATCCAGCATTGCGCAAACTGGAGGAAGAAGGCTTCGTGACGAAGCAAGAAATCATTCAGTCTGGCAAGCCGAACAAGATTTTGTACCGTATTACAGAAGCCGGAAAACAATCTTTCCGTCAAGAAATCCAGACGCCTATCTTGCCGCCAGTATTGCGCTCAGACATGCTGGTTAAGATTTTCTTCGGCAAGAGCCGCACGATCGACGAACAAAAGGATTTGCTAGAGGGCTGTTTGGATACGCAACGTCAATTGCTCCAACAAAGTAAGGCCTCTTATAAAAAGCTGGAAGTGAATTTTGACGAATATCAACGTTTTTGCTGGGAGTATACCATTCATCATCTGGAGTCAACGATTTCTTTTATGGAACAAAAAATGACTTCCTTGATGAAACAACCAGCTTATTCCGTTTAGCCACATAAAGCGAAGGGCTCATGTCTTGTGAACAATGAGCCCTTCGCTTATTTTCATTTATTTAAGGTTTTCTGGATTGAGGCATTCAAGCTCTGGTACAACGAAACGTCCGTCTTTGCGGATCAGGCGATCGTCAAACCAAATTTCTCCTCCGCCCCACTCAGGGCGTTGAATCATGACCAAGTCCCAGTGTACGGAGGATTTGTTTCCGTTAAACGCTTCATCGTATGACTGGCCTGGTGTAAAGTGGAAGCTTCCATCGATTTTTTCGTCGAAGAGGATGTCTTTCATCGGGTTTTGGATGTACGGATTCACACCAATCGCAAACTCCCCAACGAATCTGGCACCTTCATCGGTATCAAAGATTTCATTAATCTTTTCTGTATCGTTGGCAGTTGCTTCGATGATTTTGCCATCCTTGAAGGTCAGCTTGATATTGTCGTATGTAAAGCCTTGGTAAGGAGATGGCGTGTTGTACGCGATCGTACCGTTGACAGAATCACGGACAGGAGCAGTGAATACTTCTCCATCAGGGATGTTGGCTTCGCCTGCACATTTGATTGCAGGAATATCTTTGATGGAGAAGGTCAGATCGGTGCCTGGCCCTACGATACGTACCTTGTCGGTTTTCTCCATCAGCTCGACCAGGCTGTCCATGGCATTATCCATCTTGCCGTAATCAAGCGTGCACACTTTGAAATAGAAATCTTCGAAAGCAGCGGTGCTCATGTTAGCCAACTGAGCCATAGATGCATTTGGATAGCGAAGCACGACCCATTTGGTATGCGGTACGCGAATATCCAGTACAGGACGCGCTAGCAGCTTGGAGTGCAGCTGCATTTTGTCTCCAGGCACATCAGAGAGCTCGCTGATGTTGTCGCCGCCGCGGATGCCAATGTAGCAATCCATTTGCTTCATGAAAGCCACATCTGCTTCACGCATGATACCCAATTGTGTTTCGTTGGCACCCATCAAAAGTTCACGCTGAACGGATTGGTCGATCAGTTGAACAAACGGATTTCCCCCAGCTTCGTATACCTTGGCAATCACGGCTTTTGTCAAATCGGTAACGTTGCCAATGGAGTAAATTAAAACGTTTTCACCAGGCTTGACAGTCACTGAATAATTGACGAGGACGTCAGCCAGTTTTTCAATTCGTGGATCTTTCATAGGAAGGGGATCCCTCGCTTTCCATATCATTCATATCCATTGTACACAACTCAAACAGAAAAAAGCTACCCACTGGCGAGGGTAGCTTGCGGAGGAAACGCGCTTGAAGGATTCGGTATTTCATGTATATGCAAGGACCTGCTGAATATGGCTATATCTTCGGGGAAGAAAGATTAGTCGCAGCTGCACCCGATAATAACCAGCAGGATGAAAAGAATCAAAACCAGAGTGAAGCCGTCGAATTCTCCATTAAAGATGCCGCTCATCGAATAAACATCCTCCTCATATGTGTGTTAAGCCTCTTGTGCTTACATCTACAACATATGGGTGATCGCATAGGACCGAACCGGGCATCCGCCCATTTTTAAGAAAATTGTTTGGGGAATCTCTCTTTTTCATACTCTTGCAGTTCTCGATGTTTATTATTCTGAAAAGCAGGAAAAGCTAGAGGATACCAAAAGACTTTGCAAGTATGAAAGGATGTTTATGTGATGCAAAGATCATTATCGAGCCTGCAGCATGAGTTGGTCCAAATTACGATTAATGTTGGCGAAGACTTTAAATCCATTGTGTGGAAAGCGCAGTACGATATGGACTTCAATACAGAATGTCTGTTTTGTTTTTCCGAGCAAATTACTGGCTATCGTGTAGAAGATGAAGACGGAAAAGCAGGGAAAGTCGCTGTTTGTCCGCATTGTGAAAAAGTAAACGCTATCTACGCGTGAGATTGAAGTTTGATCGCAAAGGAAAGACGATGCTGCTTGCTAGCATCGTCTTTTTTAGTATGTTTAAGTTGTTGCTAGTTTTCAAAGGTACCGATGAACGCACAAAGCTGGTGGAGAAGAAAAAGCACAGGGCTCGTAGACCTTGACAACGCCTACCCAGTCGGAACTTAAAAAAGGGGACCACGCTTGTCGAACACTTCTTCCTTGAGAATCTTCCGCCCGTAGGGTGGCTTTGGCTCGACGGTCCCCTTTTTTAAGTGTAGACGGACAGTTCCCCCCATGCTGGCGTGTCAGAGTCGAAGAGAACTGTGCTTTTTCTTCTCCTCCACTATGTTGACTCTAGTCTATATCTGACTCTATATCCACCAAGTACCACCTGTTCTTTAGCAGGATTGAAAGGAGGCTTCTCGAATAGTATGAGAGGCATACATAAGTAGATATAGGGGTGAACACCGTGCAAAAGAGATGCAGCCGCTGCGGGAACGAAATGGAGATCGAGCTGCGCAACGTCGTGTACCGGAAACGGGTTAAAATTATGAATGTACCTGTACACGTCTGCGTGGACGAAGACTGTGACCATTCCCAAGTGGTAGATGTGATTAAGGATGATTTGAAGTCACTCATGGAGGAACTGGGCCAACATCCGCAGCGCAAGGCAGTCGAATTCGAAGAAATGTCAGAGTTATCCAACTTATTGGTATTGATTGCTAATGAGAAGGTGAATTCGACCGTAAGAGAATTACTTGGTGAAAAAGTCAACGAGCTATTGGATCTGTTTTTGTTGGCGCAGTCCCTTGGCGATGAAAAATGGATGTTGGAGCTACGCGAACGTCTCACGAAAATTATGGTGTAAGGATAAAGAGATGCCTGGAAGAAAGGTATCTCTTTTTTCATTTCTCCACTGCACCGCAAATGTAGACTTTGCTGCTTGGACTTATGTATACTGATAGGCACATAAGATAAGGAGAGATGAATCATGTCACAAATACAGCTTCACTCCATTGAAGAACTGGATGAGTTCGTAGCGAAAAATGGGAAAAAGCTTTTGTTTAAGCATAGCACGATTTGCCCAATCAGTACGTCCGCTTATGAAGAGTTTCAGGCGTATTTGCTGGACAATCAAGTGGAATCTGCGGTCATTCTGGTACGAGAGGATCGCCCTGTCTCCAACGCCGTAGCGGATCGTTTTTCCATCAAGCACGAATCCCCGCAAATCTTTTTGCTGGAAGACGGCGAAGTAAAATGGCACACGTCTCACTGGAAAATTACAAAGGACGCGATTGGCCAGGCGCTCAACGCATAATCATTCATAACAGGAAAAAAAGCTACTGACGATAAATAAAGTCGGACAGCTCTTGAGTAAAGCAAAAAGCCGGGACACCCGATAAGCGAGGTGAATCCGGCTTTTTGAATGGAGAAAAAGGACGCTGGATAGACTATTCCCAGAATAACTCCAACTTGTCTCCACTTTTCAATTCTGTCTGGAAGTTGGCTTGTTCGCCGTTGACGAGCATGACGAATCCGGAGATACTCTCACGGTCGGGCTTTTCCAGGGAAACATCGACAAAACGGAAGACGTCGCTAAACACAGGTGTAGACGCAGGTGAGGATTTTACCGTGATGTCGGCACCTTCGCTCACGGGATCAGAGGCATTCGCCGCTTTTCCGTCTACGGTAATCGTTACTTGTGCGACAGGCAATACGACCCGTTCACCGTTGAAGTGTACAATCATTGTCTCCTGTACCCATTCTTCCAAAGGGATGACATCTTGTATGGAAGGGGCAGGGACTTCATCCAGCCGATATACGAGGACATCACCTTGTCGGACGATATCTGTCAAAGCTGCTGGTCTTCCGTTCAGCTCGAGCACCTCCATACGGGACGGAACCGAATAATCTTGTCCATTCACAGAAAAACGCAAGCCTGATTCCGCTGACGTTTTCAGTTCTGCGAGCTCGAGTACTTCATAGACAGTACGTGGAAGGCGGATATCCACCTCGGCACGATCAGAGATCCATGTATCGAGAGTAGCAACCGCTCCGTTCACATGTACGACTGGACCGAGCGAGTAGGGACGGTCATTGCAGATCACTTCAAGCGTGTCCAGCTCATCGAATAAATCTTTGGCAAATACACGTGCATCATCGCCATTTGTACCTGCCACTACGATGATGTGGTCCCCGTCATTGATTGGCGTGTCAAGACTGACGCTCTCTTTGTTGCGCTCAATCACCGGCGCCGTCCCATGACCACCCGGAATCATTTTCATCCGTCCGTTTACGGTGACTGTCATCGCCAATCCGGGGCGACCATACAGACGGCGGATATCCAATCCAGATGCAATGAGCGCATCACCCAACGTCATTTTTCGCAAATCGAAAATGCGCACAGGAGTATCATTGACCGTAACGGTTACATAGCGCAATGGATGACGGCGCGCAGCAACAGCGATACCGACTGGCGTTACGAACTCAGGTCCACTGAGCGCTGGATTGTCTCCGACGTACTGTTTGATCGCATCGCCGCCTCTGACAGCAACACGGGCGGCAGGAATATTCAAGACCTGAGCGACTTTTCCAGTAAGCCCAGGGGTGAGGCTGCCGCCGCCGATCAGCATGACCGCTTGCGGAGCTTTTCCGTTGAGCTCCAATATTTTAAAGGCAATTTTGTCGGCGAGTTGCTGGATGTCTGCTTCAATCGCACTCGTTACCTCGGTAGCGCTTATCGTATGCTCTATGCCGAGAATGTCGGTGAAGGTGACGGACTCCTCGGTAGATAAAAGACGCTTCACTTCTTCTGCCATCGGAAAATCCATGAGAAAGGCGTTCATGAGCGCATCCGTGATTTCATCACCTGCAACAGGTACCATGCCGTAAGCGGTAATCGCCCCTTCCTCAGTCAGCGCTACGTCAGAAGTACCTGCCCCGATGTCCACCAATGCGATATTCAGTCGGCGCATGGTCACAGGAATCAGGACATTAATCGCCGCAATAGGCTCAAGTGTCAATGCCTGCATTTCCAGATCGCATCGTTTCAGAGCAGCAATCAGCGAGTCGACAACCACGCGTGGAAGGAAAGTTGCGATCACATCTGCGCTTGCGATGTCACCCCGCTGGTCAATCAGACTCCCGATCAACTCGCCATCCAGATGGTAATTGACGACGCTGTAACCGACGCAATAATAGCGGGTGACGTCTTGATCCTTTAGCTCTTGGGCTAATGCGGCTTGGGCCTCCTGTACAGCGGAAAACTCCAAAGCGACAACATCTTCACGAGAGATGAAGGCATGTCTGGCTAACGGCATGTCCACACGAACGCGGCGGGTGCGCAATGACCGACCGGCAGCAGCGACCGCTACCTGATGTAGTTTGCCGTATTTTCCTTCCAGCTCTTCTTTTATTTGTTGAATCACCTTAGCTACGGCGACAATATCGTGAATTTGCCCATCGAGCATGGAGCGTTCATCATGCTCTCGAATTGCGCAGTCCAATACGCGGTACTGCTCGCCGGTCGTTTCTACGATCAGGCCGACGACGCTGCGCGTTCCAATATCTAATGAAAAAATAAGCTCAGGGGCTGTGATGTCAGACAAAAGTAGGTCACTCCTTGTAAGAGGTTGTTCAAAAAGTCTTTACAATACTTATCGGTGTATCGGAAAGGAACAATCACTTTTAGCTAGAACATATATCCAAAACTATTCGATTCAAAAGGAAAAGAATCCTGTCGAATCAAGGAATCTTCTTCGGTTTGACGAATAATTTGAAAAGATAAAAAAACAGAAAAAATTTACTTTCGCGCTTTTTGGCGCTAAACTGCTGACAAGGGTGTTTGAATCGATTATAATTACCCTAATTTATCGATAAATCCCTATATAAAAAGAGGAGAGTGGAGAGAGATGGCACACGATCAAATCGAAACCATGCGCAAGCAGATAGACGAGATCAACCTGCAAATTCTTGAATTGATCAACAAACGAGCTACCTTGGTTCAAGAGCTCGGCAAAGAAAAAGAAAAACAGGGCAGCAACCGTTTTGACCCAGAGCGTGAGCGCCAAATGCTCAATCTGCTCGTTGAAAACAATAAAGGTCCTTTCAATGACAATGCGATTCGTCATTTGTTCAAGCAAATTTTCCAAGTTTCCTTAGATCTGCAAGACGACGATAAGAAAAAAGTACTCCTCGTTAGCCGTAAGAAAAAGGCAGAGGATACTGTTATCACTGTAAAAGGCGTTGAGTTCGGAGGGAAAAATCCGATTCTTATCTCAGGTCCATGCTCCGTGGAAAGCTACGAGCAAGTAAGAGCAGTAGCAGAAAACCACGCAAAACGCGGACTGCGCACACTGCGCGGTGGTGCGTACAAGCCTCGTACTTCGCCATACGACTTCCAAGGTCTGGGTGAGGAGGGCTTGCAAATCCTCAAGCGTATCGGGGATGAATTCAACCTCGTAACGATCAGTGAAATCGTGACGCCAGCAGATCTCGAGATGGCGACGAAATACATCGATGTCATCCAAATCGGTGCTCGCAATATGCAAAACTTCGAGTTGCTGAAGGCAGCAGGTCGTGTGAACAAGCCGATCCTCTTGAAGCGTGGCCTCTCTGCTACGATTGAAGAGTTCATCTACGCGGCAGAGTACATCCTGTCCGAAGGTAACACACAAGTCATGCTGTGCGAGCGTGGAATCCGCACGTATGAAAAAGCGACACGCAATACGCTCGATATTTCTGCTGTACCACTCCTCAAGCAGGAGACGCACTTGCCAGTGTTTGTAGACGTGACGCACTCTACAGGTCGTCGTGATCTGCTCTTGCCTTGCGCAAAAGCAGGCTTCGCAGTCGGTTCTGATGGAATCATGGTAGAGGTTCACCCAGATCCAGATGTGGCACTGTCTGATGCAAAGCAACAGCTGAACATTCCACAATTCAACGAGTTCGTTGATGAACTGCTCGCTTCTGGCCTGTACAAAGGCGAGATTGTGGCAGCAAAAGCATAAGAATACCTTTCGGGTACGTTTTGAGGGTCCTTCCTGCGCGCGGGGAGGACCTTTCTCATTTGACGAACCATTGGCGACCAAGTAAGCTAGAATTACGTGCTGATATTGGTGAAGGAGGATAGGCCATATGGAAGACAACCATCAATGCTGCTCGACTGATCGGTCCACCGAAAGGCCGGATAAAATTAAGTCTAATCTCATCTCCCGTTTGAATCGGGTAGAGGGACAAGTTCGCGGAATTCGCGGGATGGTAGAGAAGGATGTCTACTGCGACGACATTCTCAATCAAATTGCGGCGGTGCAATCTGCACTAAATGCGGTTGGGAAAATGCTCCTCGAAGGACATATGAAAAGCTGTGTGATGGATCGCATTCAGCAAGGCGATCATGAAGTAATTGATGAGCTTTTGAAAACGATGAACAAACTTATGAAGTAACGGGTGCGCAAGCCGTCAAAAACGATTGCAACGGCATACGGCTTGTCGTATCATAGGTGCATATATTTATGAAAACGCTTATGAAAACCAAAAAATAGGGAAATGAGGGTGCATGATGCCGGTTACTATATACGACGTAGCAAGAGAAGCGGGGGTGTCGATGGCGACAGTTTCCCGCGTAGTCAACGGGAATCCCAACGTAAAGCCTTTGACCCGAAAAAAGGTATTGGCTGCGATTGAGCGATTGGGATATCGACCAAATGCGGTTGCTCGTGGACTCGCTAGCAAAAAAACGACAACAGTTGGTGTCATCATCCCGGATATCTCCAGTTTGTTTTTCTCCGAATTGGCGCGAGGGATTGAAGATATCGCTACCATGTACAAATACAACATCATCCTGTGTAACTCTGACCAACGGATGGAAAAGGAATTGCAGCTCATTAATACCTTGCTCGAAAAGCAGGTGGACGGGCTTCTGTTCCTGGGCGCAGAAATCAAAGAAGATCATTTGCAGGCATTAACAAGCACATCTGTACCGACTGTACTCGCCGCGACTCGCGATGCAGACAACGTACTGCCGTCGGTTAGCATTGACCATTTCCAAGCCGCATACGATGCGACAGAAGCATTGGTTGCACGCGGGCACAAGCGCATTGCGATGATCGCGGGTCCTGCAAACGATCCATTGGCAGGGTTAATGCGCTATGAAGGCTATAAAAAGGCGTTGAAAGATGCGGGTATCGAGCTGGATGAAGAGCTGATTGCGACAGGCAACTACTTTTATGAATCTGGCTTGTCCACTACAAAAGCTTTTCTTGCCCTTAAAAATCCGCCAACGGCGATTTTCGCAGCGAATGATGAGATGGCCATTGGCGCGATCCACGCCATTCAAGATTCTGGCCTGAACGTGCCAGGTGACATCGAAGTCATTGGTCACGATAATATTCGTCTGGTTGAAATGGTACGTCCACGACTGACTTCTGTCGTACAGCCAATGTATGATATTGGTGCGGTGGCGATGCGCCTGTTGACCAAGTACATGAATAACGAGAATGTCGAAGAGCATGTCGTGCTGCTGCCGCATCGAATTGAGTATCGGGAGAGTACTAAGCCCGAGCAAGCTTGATTGCAAAGGGATGTAGGCAATTGACAGCAAGAGGAGGATGGGAAATGCGTTACGGAATTATCGGCGCGATGGATGAAGAAATCGCGCTTTACTTGGAAGCGATGCAAGAGACGACTACTGCGACCAAAGCAGGCATTACCTATTACACAGGTAAAATGGAAGGCAAGGATGTCGTGCTGTGCAAATCAGGTGTCGGCAAGGTGAATGCTGCCGTGACGACACAGATCCTCATCGATTCATTCCAAGTAGAACGTGTCATTTTCACAGGTGTGGCAGGAGCTGTTCACCCTGAATTAAATATTGGTGACATTGTCGTTTCGACGGATTGCATCCAACATGACATTGATGTGACACCGCTTGGCTTTGAGCCAGGACAGATACCGTTTACAGAGCAATGGACTTGGCAAGCGGATGCTGGGCTGATGCAGCAAGCGATCGATGCGGGCAAGGAACTGGAAGCGGGAGTTCAAGTAGTGAGCGGGCGTATTTTGTCCGGCGACCAGTTCGTTGCCAGTCGGGAAAAGGTGCAATGGCTGTATGAGCAATTCGCAGCACATTGTACCGAAATGGAAGGGGCATCTGTCGGACAAGTATGTGCGATGAATGGCGTGCCGTTTGTCGTTGTTCGTTCGATGTCGGATAAAGCAGACGGCTCCGCGCATGTAAACTTCGTGGAATTTACCAAGCTGGCTTCCCAGCGCTCGTATGCGATTGTCCGTAACATGCTGACAGCTTCTCAAGCATCGACAGCTGCGGGAGTGATCGTCTACTCGACGAAAAACTGTGTGGATTGCGATATGGTTAAAAATTGGCTGACAGCAAAAGATGTTTCCTTTGAAGTGCGCGATGTTATGACGAGTCGTGCCTATCAAGAGGAAGTGGAGCGCTTTGGTTTCATGGGTGTGCCTGTAACAGTCGTAGGCGATAAAGCGGTAAAAGGCTTTGCACCTTCTGAGCTGGAAGAGCTAGTGAAATAGGGTTTGGAATAGAAAAAGCGTGCTGACCAGTACCCAAAGGTACGAGGGCAGCACGCTTTTTTTACTTTTCATCCAATAGGTGCGTTCAGCATCGCACGTTCTAACGTAAGACGATTTTTTTCCGTGATCTCTGCTCGCCGTGGGATTGTTGGGAATGATTCGTCAAAAAGCCGAGGTGGCAAGGGCAAATCCGTCTCAGGTTGCCAGCGCTTGAGCCAAGCTTCGGGAAGATCACTGTCTGTCAGAGGCTGATCGCTCATCTCACTCCATACCAGCGTCCACGCCCGCGGCACCACCCGCCAAATATCGTATCCCCCGCCGCCTACAGCGATCCAACGACCGTCGCAATATTCATGAGCAAGACGGTGGGCAAGACGAGGAATGGCTTGATAAATTTTCATTGAGCAAGACAAATGGGTGAGGGGATCAAACGCATGAGCGTCACAACCATTTTGGGTCAGGATGACATCAGGCTTGAAGCCAGCTGCTAGCTTTGACACTAGCTCTTCATATACTTCCAGAAAAGAATCGTCTTCCGTGAAGGCATCGAGCGGAACGTTGACAGAATAACCGTAACCGGTTCCATCTCCACGTTCAGACAAATTCCCCGTTCCCGGGAAGAGATACTTTCCCGTTTCGTGAATGGATACAGTTAGTACAGAAGGGTCATCGTAAAACGCCCACTGTACCCCATCACCATGATGGGCATCTGTGTCGATATACAGCACACGCGCATTCCAGTTTTTTCGCAAATAAGCGATCGCGACGGAGCAATCGTTGTAGATACAAAATCCAGAGGCGCGTCCACGAAAGGCATGATGCAGTCCGCCAGCGGGATTGAAGGCGTGTTCTGCCTGTCCACTCATAACCGCGTCCACTGCGTTTAACGTACCTCCTACGATCAGTGAGGACGCTTCATGCATGTTCGAAAAACAGGGAACATCCTCTGTTCCCAAGCCATAGCTGGCTGCCTGCGGAAGCTCGTGTTCACTATGGCCCTGATCGCGAACAAATTGGATATAACGTGGGTCATGCACCAGGGCGAGCTCTTCATCTGTCGCCGGTCGGGGAGTAAGGATGTCTGAGTCTTTGAGTATTCCGTAACTGCTCATCAGATCGTGTGTGAGGAGCAGACGACGCTGGTTAAACGGATGATCATCATGAAAATAATATTGCGTGTAGTCTGGAGAGTAGATCAGACGAGCATTTCGGCTCACTGGGGTATCCCTCCTTCCGTAGGTCCGATTACGGAAAAGCCCTTTTCAAGGAGTAATTGCGTCACGATACGTGGATCAATTGTCTGTACCCGAAAAACAAGGTTCTTTTTTGCAGGCTGTTTCCCAGGAAAGACCACAACGCTCGTAACATTTACTTGTGCATCGCGAAAGACTTGACTGACTTCTGCCAGCATGCCGACGCGGTCATCTACTTCGACTTCGATATGGGAGCTAGGTTTGTTAACGCCGAAAAGTTCGATCAAGCTAGAGAAGAGATCCGATTCTGTGATCAATCCTACGAGCCGATTCCCTTCGACGATGGGTAGCGAGCCGATTTTGTGCTCATATAGTTGGAGGGCTGCGTCTTCGATGAAATCCAGTGGGTGGGCAGTGATAACTTGTTGATTCATGATATCGGCTACAGGCTTGTGCAGGACGGTGTCGTCATCGTCATGCGTCAGCAGGCGAGAGGGGAGAGCGTCTCGCAGATCACGGTCCGAGACAATGCCTACGAGTGAGTCGTTTTCAATGACAGGCAAATGCCTGATTCTGTTTGCACGGAGGAGAAGAAGCGCTTCTCCGATGGTAGTGGATGGCTGGATCGTGACAATTTTTTTTCGCATAATCTCTTCAATACGCATAAGAGTGACCTCCTGGAATCAAAAGGCATCCAAACTAGTAAAGAAAACGATTTTGAAACCGCATAGCATCAAAGGCAACGACTGTTTCTGGCGGTACACGCTTGCCGATTTTGGCCATGAGACAGTTGGCGGGATGTGAGCATATTTCCGGATCGTCTGTCGCCATCCAGCTAAGGCCTGCGCTGCCCATGACCTTTTCCATAACCTTTCTGTATTGCCATACATCGAGTCCTGTTCCTTTCAGATCCCAATGCCAGTAATACTCCGTTGTAATAATGACGTAGTCTTCCATGGCGTCGTCCATGAAGCTGACTTCCAGCAGCTTTTTGCCTACGCCACCTGCTCTCACTTTATGACTGATTTCAATCGCGCCGAGCTCCAGCAAATCGGGCAGTTGCGCTTGTGACCATCGCTCCAGTGGATCGGGGTGCAGAAAGGTAACGTAGCCGAGGACGAGGTCTCCTTCGCGTGCAATAATAATGCGTCCTTCAGGCAAATCTGCGATTTCGATGAGAGCTTCATGCTGCTGTTCAGGGATACGAAAAGCTTTCAGTCCCTCATCAAAGCGTAATGAGGCCAGATGACTTCCTGTAATCGGTCCTTCGACGAGCAGCTCCTTGTTGTTCACCATTAGGCTCAATGAATGATAGCGTTTGACGTGCTCCATCAGTTCCCCCCCTTACGTTTGTAGAAAAACAGAGATGGCGTCTAACCATCTCTGTCAGTTGTTATTCCAGTTTATTCTGTGGTGTTGGCAGTTACGATGTTAGAATGTGGCGATTCTCCGTAACTGTTGACTGCGGTAATGTAATAGTTACTGCCATTCGGTACTTCTGCTGCGTGAGTAAAGCTTGTGCTAGAGACTGTACCGAGTAGCAAATAGCCGCTTGCTGAGTCTGGGCTAAAATATACGTTGTACATCTGCTCAGACGAGCTGCTGCCTTTCCACTGTAGCTGCCAACCGTTTGGCGTATTCTTGATGGACAAGGATTTTGGAGCAGCAGGTGGTGAAGCGGAATCTGTGTTTGTATTCGTGCCTCCTGATCCATCTGGTGGGTTCGTCGCAGTTCCACCTGAATCTGTTTGACCATTCCCGTTATTGTCCGTCGGATTCGGGAGACCTGTTTCCGTACCTTGATTTGGATCAGGCAACTGCCATGTCTGTGTAGATCCGACAGAAGCGATTGCGGAAGGCTGCGATTCATTGCCAGCGATATCCACAGAAGTGACATAATAGCCTAAATCTCTATGGGTTGCAGTCGTATCGGCAAAAGTCAATTCGGATGGATCTTTCACAGTCGCTACTTTGACAAAGCTGTTCTGCACATCAGCGCGGTAGATGCGATAACCGACCAAGTCAGCTTCTTTGGCTGATTGCCAGGTAAGCGTAATTTGCTTGCCTGAGCCCGTAGCTGTTACACCGCTTGGCGAAGATGGTGTTCCACCTTGCTCTGTACGAGGGTCTTCCTTATCAGGCAGGCGTTGCTCCCAATCTGGTGGTTGGGTGGCGACCCTATTGTTTTTCGCTTGAATTTGCTCCTTAGTAGGGAGCGGATCAGGTGAGCGGTAGAAGACGCCTTCGGTAACAAAATCTTCAGGTGTTCCTTCCTTCGCCAAATACCGTTCGCCATTATACGAAATGAGTCGTGCTTTTTGGTGGGTGTCGTCCACCTTTGTTGGAACGAATTTGCTGTTGAATATATCTGTGATCAAATGGCCAGCTTCTTTTGAAAGCTCACTTGGCAAAAGGCCTGATTTCGAGTCAACAGTCGCGCTGACAATTCCAGCCGGCTTTTTAAAGGTGGAGTCAGGAGGTGAAAGGTTCGGATGCTTCGCAATGACATCCTTCATGACCTTACCCCATACGACCATCGGAACATATTTGTCCGCGTCTGGCATTGGATATGGCTCGTCAAAGCCAACCCATACCCCCATGGACAGCTCTGGCGTGTAACCGACGAAATAGAGGTCGTTGCTGTTGTTCGTTGTTCCGGTTTTACCTGCCACATCGACTTTGCGCGGCACGTATTTGCGGATGTGTGTACCTGTACCGTTATTGACAACGGAACGCATCATATCAGTGATCAAGTATGCTGTTTGCTCGCTGTACACTTGCACAGGGCTGGTTTCATGACGATAAATGACTTTTCCAGTGTTATCTTCAACTCGGTCAATCAGATAGGCATCCACGAAAGAACCGTGATTTGCGAATGTCCCATAGGCGTTTGTAATTTCCTCGACAGTTGTTCCGTAGGTAAGACCGCCAATTACGCCGGTGGCTGCATAGTTGTCAGCATCCACCAATGTTGTGATTCCCATTTTCTTCACGTATTCAAGAGCCGTTGGAATGCCAACTTTCAAATACGTCTTGATCGCCGGAATGTTCCAGGACATCCGCAGTGCTTCGCGGGCACTCATCATCCCTTGCCATTTGTTGTTCCAGTTCTTAGGTAAATGGGAACCGTTCTGGCCGTCAGCGAGTAGCACCGGAGCGTCATCGATTGGGGATGCTGGCTGGAGCAATCCCAGTTCAAAAGCAGGAGCATAAGCTGCAAGTGGCTTCATGGCCGAACCAGGCTGGCGTGGTACGGTGGCGTGGTTCGTCTGTTCCACCTTGAAGTCACGTCCCCCGATCATGCCGAGGATAGCTCCTGTTTTGTTGTGAATCAGCATTGCGCCGACTTCTTCCAGAGCATTTTCGATTTTTTCTGTTTTGCCGTTCGAGCGACGAATCGTATAGGTACGATTCTTACCGAAGTTTTTCGGATCGGCTGCAACAGCCTGCATGATGTCATATACGCTCTTGTCGATTGTGGTATGTATCTTGTACCCTTTTCGCAATATGTCGCGACGTTTCTCTTCAACCAGCTGTCGGTATTCGTTGCGGCCGATGGTTGATTTGTCTCGACCTTTTTCCAAGAGGTCTGCATCCACAAGTTGACGTGCGGCACGATCTTCAATTTCCATCATCAAGAAAGGTACTTCTCGATAAGCTTGCTGCGTCGGTTTTGCTAGCTGTGCCTTCAAATCACTGGCGAGAGCTCCATCGTATTGGGTTTGTGTGATGTAGCCATTTTCCAGCATGCGATCCAACACCATTTTTTGGCGTTCCTTCCCGCGCTGATAGCTTTCTGCACGGAATGGAGAGTAGGCACCTGGGTTTTGAATCATGCCCGCAAGATAGGAGCCCTCAGCGAGCCCGAGCTCTTTTACATCTTTGCCAAAAATCCCTTTTGCGGCAGCCTGAACGCCGTATACGTTTGATCCGTTGGCGTTTTTCCCGAAGTAAATTTCGTTCATGTAGGCTTCCAGAATCTGATCTTTGGAAAACATGCGCTCGATCCGAATCGCGGTAAAGATTTCACGGGCCTTACGGGTGTGGCTAACTTCAGCAGAAAGGATTGTATTTTTTACAAGCTGCTGTGTAATCGTACTACCACCTGTTACGACAGGCTGGTTGGTAATTTCCTGAATCGCTCCACGCATGGTAGATTGAAGCGAAACTCCAGAGTGGTGGTAGTAGGTTTTGTCTTCAGTTGCAATGATGGCATTAATTAAATAGGGAGAAACGTCTGCTTTCTTCACCAAACGTCGATCGCCTTCTTCGGCCCGCAATTGGCCGATCAGAGAGCCGTCGCTGTAGTAGGCGAATCCAGTCAGATAGTTGGTGAAGATTTTATTCTCCAGTTCCTCCTTGCTGCGCACAGGCTCGTCCTTCACGAGTGCGGCAACATAACCTGTCACGATTCCTCCCGCGACTGCAGCTCCCATTAGTCCGAGTACGAAGACGATTTGGAAGATGATCCAAAACGTTCTACCACGGCTTCTGCGTCGCTTTTTCTTCGTCGGTTCAGAGGAAGATGTGTGGTTATTCGACATAGTCTACGACCCCCTAGCATACCCCCTGATTATACCATACGAGGAACCTAGAGGATAGAAGATGCGAAGGAGATAGCAAAATGTGTCAAAAACCGTTGAAAGTTGTCGGGTGTATGAAGGCAATAAAAAAAGAGCAGGCCGACAAGCGGCACTACTCTTTTTCTTTTTATCCTCAGACGATTAACGGCTGTAGAACTCAACGATCAGAACTTCGTTGATTTCAGCTGGCATTTCTTCACGGTCTGGCAGACGAGTGAAGGTACCTTCAGCAGCAGCATCGTTGAATGTAACGTAGTTCGGCAGGAAAGTACGGCTTTCCAGAGCGTCCTTGATCAGTTGCAGACCACGGGACTTTTCACGAATGGAGATTACATCACCCGGTTGTACGCGGTAGGATGGGATGTTTACTTTTTTGCCGTTTACCAGGAAGTGACCATGGTTTACCAACTGACGAGCAGCTGGGCGAGTTGGAGCAAAGCCCATGCGGTATACCAGGTTGTCCAGACGGGATTCCAGCAATTTCATGAAGTTTTCGCCCACTACGCCAGCCATTTTGCTTGCATTGTCGAAAGTGCGGCGGAATTGTTTTTCGTTAAGGCCAAACATGTGGCGCAGTTTTTGCTTTTCTTGCAACTGGATTCCGTACTCGCTCAGTTTACGACGGTTGTTGTGACCGTGTTGACCTGGAGGGAAGTTGCGTTTGATGTCTTTTCCTGTACCATCGAGGGAGATACCCAGACGACGAGCAAGTTTGTGACGAGGTCCTGTGTAACGTGACATGTATTCATTCTCCTTTAATATGGATTCGCAGGTGTTTACTTCCGGCAGGTTAGTTCCTACTTTATCTACACGAACTTCGGACGGTAGCGTTTCCGCATCGTGCTCCTCACAGATGATCAGCCGCAGTCTGTAAGGGAGGGAACTAAGAGGGTACATCCTTCCGTTTTTACCTACAATCAATGCTACCCTGTACACATACATTCAATAATACTAGGCGCGATATAGTAAAGTCAAGGGAAAAGAAGCGCGCCATCCGCCGCAAGAAGTGGGATGGATGGCGCTTTTTGGGTTTATTTTCGCAACAAAGTAACAGGACCGTCTGGAGTATCCCGTTTTTCAAGGAAACGGGTAAAGGTAATGGCTGCATCGGCACGAGGGACGAGGCTTTGCGGCTGGAACTTCTGTTTGTCAGTCGGCACGATACCGAGTGTAGTCGCGATGATGATCGAACCGCGGTACTTCGAATTGGCAATGTCTGAGAGCTCAGATTGGAACATGCCAGGGAAGTCCGTCAGTTTTTTGTAACCGAGTGCACGAACAATCATATCCGCGAGCTCTTCACGTGTAATCGTCTCATTTGGATTCAGCTTGGAAGTATTTTTATCGAGAAGTCCGCGATCAACAGCACCTTCTACGGCTGAGAAGTAGCGCGAACCATTTGCCACATCGCTATAGGTGGCCTTGCGTTCCAGAGAGTACTGTGGATAGTGTCTGCCCTGGTTGAGACTGATCATGAGCATTTCAATCATTTCGCCACGTGTGATCGGTTTTTGCGGCATAATATTGCCGTTTTCAAGCGATAGTGCGTCATATTCATACATCAACGAGAGTTCCTTCTCTGCTGGATGACCTTTCAAATCGGCAGGAGCCGGGCGATGCAGCGCAATCGTTTTGCCAGTAGAGGTAGAGCTCCACTCGCCTGTTACAGCGTCAAGGTAGTACGGCTGCTCAAACGGCGTCATTGTTGCGCGATAGACAATCTTGGCCGTTCGCTTCGGTGTGTAGGAAGGCTGCTCTTTTGCGCGTTTGGCATCCTCAGGAGTAAGGGGGACGAGGGCGTAAACGGCCTCTGCTTTTGTCTCAGTCCACCACTTTTCACTCGCTTCGGCAGCAGGCAGATGCTTGGGAACTTGTGTCGGGTATGTTTCGTTGCCCAATTCAGCACTGTAATTCAGCAGATCGCCTGTTTCGATGTCAAACGTGAAGTGGGCAGAGCCGCTAGCTGCAGCTATTCCATTGATAAAACGCTCAAATCGGATCTGCGTCCGCTCGGAATCAACAGGTTGGTTTTGGTTTTCCTCTTCAATAGGCTCTGTCCAGTAAAGCTGGTGGGCCATGGTTGGCGCCAAATCACGAATTGTTTCCATCGCTTTTGCCTTGAATTTTTCCATGTCTGGTTTTTTAGAAGCGGTTGTTTTTTCTTTATGGCCACGGAAGTCCTTGTTCAATCGGTAGATGTCCCCGGTTACAGCATCCACGGAGACATACGCAAATCCGTCTTCGCTATTGCCCTTTTTGCCGAATTCGAGATCCCAGATGGGACGATTGCCACGGTAGTCTCTTTCATTGTAATTGGCAGAGCGAAGCTCGTAGTTGGACAAATTCAACGCTTTCGATGCCCATTGTACAGCTTCCTCTTGGGAGAGCGGTTGTCCGCTGCGGCGTGCAGGAAGGACTTTGCTGCTTACAGGCTCAGGATCTTTCGCTAGTTGATACGAGGTCAACGATTGTGTCAATGCTTTGCCAGTCTCCGCATCAATGTAGAATGTGAAGGGATTCATATACCCGAGAGACGGCTTGTTATTTTTAGTTTCCATCCGCTCCCATGGCAGCAGGTAAACTGGTTTTGGATTCGCTTGTTCTTTAAATAGTTTCTCAGCTTCTTCTTCTGAGATTTTCGTATCCGTGTTCTCGAAAGTCACGTCGTTCCAAGACAGAGAATAGTTGGTCACTTTGCCGGAAGCATCTACCGTGATATCTGCGCCGTTGTCAGGAAAGAGAATGCCGTCCACGTCACGAACAAAGCGGAAATTATAGTAGACTTCCGAGTTCAGCGGAGTTTTTGGCTCTGGCATATCGCGCGTATACAGTCTTGTTTCCGCTGCTTTTCCTGCATTGTTTTTCTCGAAAAAGCGCTTCGCCTGTTCTTGCGCCTCTGTATAGGAAATTCGTTTTGCATAGGGAAGCTGGGATGCTTCCTGCTCTTGATGCGAATAGGAAGTCAGCTCGCCTGTATTGGCGTGGATACTGACGCTATAGGATAGAAGGACGTTGCCGTTTTCTGGATCTTTCTTCACCCAACTAAACGACCATTCTGGAAATGGGCGCCAGCTATCCGCTGAACGAAATGACACATTCTGCACCGTCATCCCGGCGGTAGGCACTATTTTTGTAGCGAGAGCCAAGGCAGCTTCCTTGGACAGCTTTGCTTTAGCTTGTGCCACAGAGTCAGCTTGTGCCACAGTAGTCGCCATTTTATTGGTACTCACATAAGGTGATTGTGCATGCGCTTGAGCCACAGGCAGCAACAGACTGGCAGATAGAACAAAAGAGCTAGACCGAATGATCCACGGTTTCATAGGAACCCCTCCAACGATGTCATATTCTTCTTATCACCTCTGACGAGAGGAAGTGAAAGTTCGTTTCAGTTCAAATTCATGAAAAAAAGTATCCGCTATTTGCAGAAAGGAATGAAATATAGGAATTTTGTACCAAATGTTTTTTTATCAATCTAGAATTGTGAACATGCATCTTATATAATAAGAAATACTATCGAATAGAATACAGAACGGTAAGGAGATAAATTGTTTTGGAAACCATCATGTATCTCATTCGTCATGGAGAGACGGAGTGGAATCAGATTCGTCGTATACAAGGCCACAGTGACATCGCATTGAACGAGCTCGGGGTACGTCAGGCCGAGCGAGTAGCAGACAGGTTCCAAGGCGAGAAGATTCACGCTTTTTATTCGAGTGATCTCAGTCGGGCACACGATACGGCTGCCAAGATTGCTGGTAACTTCCAATCCTCTGTTTCTACGCGGACAACCTTGCGGGAGCGCTGCTATGGGGAGTGGGAGGGGCTCACCTATGAAGAAATACGTGAGCGATTTGAGAATCAGGATGAAGCCTCCTGTGGAATTGAGACATTCGAAGACATGCAGCGACGAGCTGTAGCTGCCATGACAGAAATAGCAGGGAGCCACCCAGGTGAGGCGATTGTCGTTGTCTCGCACGGCGGTCTCATTAATAGCTTCTTGCATTATGTGACGGTAGGAGAACAAGGAACGGGTATCACACGTATCGATAATACCAGTATTACGATATTTCGGTATGTAGATCGTAGGTGGGAAGTTCTATCCGTTAATGATACAGACCATTTGAAAGCTTGAGAAAATGCTGAGAGAGGGAGTTTCTCGTGTCAAGTAAAATGTTGGGGAAGTTAGAGACGGTCTTTTCCTACACGGCCCATTTTATCTTACAATCTTGGCCGGAAAAGCGCCCAGGCATCCTTTTCTTGACAGATTCCGGGGGCCGCGTAATCAACTTCATGGAAATGCAGGTTGGTCCATCTCGGAATTCTCAAGGGCTTACCCTGCAACACGATGTATCGATTGGCAAAGTCTTTGATTTTATTTTAGAGGCACTTTCCTCCAAAGAGATCGTAGTCAAAACGAGAAGTGAAACGAACAACGTGTGTGGAGCCTTTCCTTTGTGTGAAAAAGATGGAAGGGTTCGAGCTGTCATTGGCATGATAGCACCCGGAGACCATATCCATTTCGATTTGTCATCCTACATGCGCGGGCTAGAGCCGTTGATTCGCATGGGATATGATGCTTATATTCAACACGTCACAAGCCAGATTGTCATGGATTTGACGTTGCATGATACGACTAAAGAGCTGCTGCAAAGCTTGACGGGTCAGATCAGTGACATTATCCAAAAAGGCTATTGTTCGGCCGTGAAGCTCGCGGACAATGCCACATTGATTCCGCAGGAGAGCGTAACAACGCAAGAGGTCGAAGTTGGACAAACCCACATTGCCCAACTGGTTTCGAGATTCGGTACGACGCAGATCATGCCTTCCATTTTAGATGACCACAGGCTTGTCGTCGTTCCTGTCTCCTTGAACCAAACGCCGCTCTACGCACTGTTTTTGCATCTGCCACCCGAAGAGTCAGATTGCGTGTACGATGAACGGGATGTTGCTTTTTTGCAGGAAGTAGGCGCGAAGGCAAGCTGTGCGCTTTGGCGTTCGATCATGTCGGACGACCTACGCCGTGAAGCGAGCAAAAAAGATTTGTTGTATCAGTTGATGTCAAAGATTCAGGCATCGATTGATGTGAATGATGTTTTGCATGAAATCGTGACGAGCATTCCCAGCCTTTATCCGTACTTGTCGGCAGAGCTTTTCCTGACGGTTGAACCCAATGCAACCACCCCGGTCAAACAGCTTTCTTTTCAAGAAGTAGAGCCGTCTACCAGTACCAAGGCCTATTTGGAAGGACGTCTCATTGCCGAAGAAGTGGGAGAAGGGGAGCAACAGGTGACGGTGATCGCAGCGCCACTCTTAGGCAAGCAGGGAATCTACGGAGTATTGCAGGTGACGTCCGATCAGCGAATCACCTTGAATCAGCATGAAAAGGATTACATCTCAATCTTGGCGGATACGGCTGGCACTGCGTTTGAAAACGCACAGCTCTATCAGCAATCGCGCAATTTGATTCGAGAATTGCGTTTGATTAATGAGATGGCGCGCCAGTTGAACAGAAGTCTTGATTTAAAGGAAATTCTCGATTTTGTTACGACGATGATGCGGGCTACTTTTGATGCAGAGTTTTGTGCTATTTTGCGAAAAACGCCAGGAGAGGATTGCTTCGATGTGCTCTCTTCCTCCATTCCAGCGTTCAATGGCATGGCTATCGATTCTACAGAAAAGCCATTTCAGCAAATCTTGCAAAACAAGCAGGCATTGCTGCTGGCTCAACCAGGGGCAGGACCGCTTCCTTTTTCGCTCTTTTCGTGCTGTTCCTTCATGGGGGTACCGCTCGTTGTTGAGGGTGAGATTAGTGGAGTCCTTTTAGTCGCAGATTCCCGTTATCATTTTTTTAGTTTTGACGACTACAAACTCCTCGAAATATTTGGACAACACGCGAGCTTGGCAATGACCAACGCCGTCCTGCATAATGAAATGGAACGAATGGTCATTACGGATAATTTGACAGGTCTGTACACGAGAAGACATTTGAATGAACGAGTAAGAGGATCATTACAAAAAGATAACTATGGCTCGTTGATCTTGATCGATATTGATTATTTTAAAACCGTGAATGATACATTTGGCCATCAGGTAGGGGACGAAGTACTGATTCAGGTCTCCAATCTGATTCGACATAGCATCCGAGACAGTGATATCGCGGCAAGATGGGGTGGAGAGGAACTCGCTGTATATTTGCCGCGTGTGGACAAAAACACCGCGCATTCCGTGGCAGAGCGCATACGGGAATGCGTCGAGCAGGAGACGTCTCCACAGGTCACGATATCGTGTGGACTAGCGAAATGGAGCAGGGAGATGGATGTAAACCTGAGTGTAGAAGCGCTGTTCCATCAAGCAGACATTGCTTTGTATGAAGCCAAAAATTCAGGTAGAAATCAAGTTGTTCTCGCCTAGAGCCAAAACAATGGCTCTTTTCTCTTTTCGGAAAAAAAGGCAAAAAACTTGAGGGGTAGATAAAAAATGACAACGAACGATGGCAAGCAAACGATCGCGACCCTAGTAGCACCTGATATTTTTTGTCTGGAAATACCTACGCCTTTTGATGTGGGGGCAGTAAACGTCTACTTGTTAAAAGGGGAGCGCTTGACCTTGGTTGATGTGGGTCCATTGACCGACGATGCGTGGGCGGCCTTAACAGAAGGCTTAGAATCGATTGGGGTCAGCGTGGAAGATATCGAGCAAGTCATACTGACGCATCATCATGTGGATCATTGCGGGCAGTTAGAAAAAGTACGGGAACGATCGGGAGCGAAGACGTTTGCTCATCCGCAGGCAACACCTTATGTACAGCAGGATGAGCAGTTTATGACTTTTCATGATCAGTTTTTCGAAGAGCTGTACATCCAGAGTGGCGTACCAGAAAAAATGATGGTCATTATCTCGAAATTTCACAAGCTGATGAAGACGTTTTCTGCGCCAAGCCAGATTGATTTTCATCTGAAGCATGAGCAAAAGGTACCGTACTTGGAGGACTGGCAGGTACTGTATACCCCAGGACACAGCCAAAGCCATCTGTCGTTGTATCGGGCAAAGGATCAAGTCATGATTGGTGGAGACCATATCATCAAGCGAATATCATCCAATGCCTTCATTGAACCACCCCGGAATCGTTCGAGTACAAGACCACTGACCTTGATTCAATACCGCACAGCGTTGCAAATGTGTGCGGACATGGAGATCAAACAGGTTCTCAGTGGACACGGTCAACCGGTTTACAACCATCGAGAGCTCATACTCGCTCGACTGCAAAAGAACTGGGAGAGAACAGACACGCTCCGCAGGCTTCTTGCAGATGGAGAAAAGACAGCTTTTGAACTGAATGCTCTCTTATTTCCAGGCTTGTACCAAAAAGAATTGCCATTGACGCTATCCGAGACATTAGGGCACATAGATTTGTTGATGATTCTCCACCAGATTGAAGTGAGAGAGCAGGATCGCATCTTGTATTTCCACCTGTAAAACCTGATCGTACAAGAGAGGCTTGCAAGTAGAATAAGCCTATTCCTCCCCGGAAACGCTAAAAGGGACTATTACTCTGGGACCCCACATGAGGTTAACCCAGGGTAGCCGAGGGAGGGTAGCATCTATGCAGAAGTATTGGCCCATTTGCGTGATGGCTCTTGTGTGTACAGTTGTTGTAGGTGGCTGTAATCAAATGAGTGTGAAGCAGGATGCGAATACAACGTTTGAGCAGGTACGTGACAAGTTCGATGCGCAGAAATCGTATGCGTTCTATGGGCAAACCAAGCTGTTGACGGCGAATAGTGCCAATGCGAACATGGTTAACTTTTCGGGCAGAAAGGACGGAGAGGCTGTTTACATGAACGTGAAGCTCTCTGTCCCAGAAGAAAACAGAGTGGACAACTTATCCTTACTTAGTCATGGGAACAAGCTGTATACCAAGCATGGTCAAAACGAAAGCTGGAAACATGTCGCAGGGGATAGTCCGGCCCTGCATCAAGAAATGAACAACTGGAACCCTATGGCTTCCTTTCAGCAAATCGACAACATGAAAAGAAACGTTCGAATGCTGCCTGATGAGAATCCAAAAGACGATTTTGAGGCGTTCGGAGTTGTATTGGATTCTTCCAAACTAAAGAGTTGGCTTGTTTCCCAAATGCAAGAACAAACAAAGTCGGGAGCAAAAGTCCAATCGATAGCAGGGCGAGAGAAACCCTACATACCGAAGCTAAAGATAGCGATGTCACTCTCGGAAGGCAATTGGAGAGGGACACCTGCACAACATTCTGGACCCACGATTCAGTCCAAGAAAAAGGTGGACGTAAACGAGCTCGTGAACCAGATGGAAGTGGAGGCAGAGTATACGATTCACTACAACAAAAAAACGATGCTCCCCACGAACATGACGATGTCCATTCGATCAGCGTACGATTTGAACGATCAGCGTGTAAAAGAGCATACGCAAGTAGAAACGTATTTGCAGCAATACGGAGCAGTAGCCCCCATCACAGCTCCATAGGAAAAAAAGCAAATAGGGAGTAAGAGTAATCAAGTGAGACGTTCCTCTTGCAAAACAGACAGGAGCGTCTTTTTTCTGTCAGGGAAAATTTAAAAATAGAGGTAACGTGTTTGATGCTTTTTACGTACTTCTTATGTGGAAGAAAATCTATGCGATAGCGGTTTTTTTCGATGGAATCAGCATTTCTAGAAGGAACTCTGGAAAACATTGTCGAACATACAACAAGACTATCTTTTTTCGTCGAATAATCTGTACAATGGGAAAGATGCCTGATGGATCAGACGAAAATGCGTATTTTATCCGCAGCAGCAAAGCTTTTTGATGTTCATGGCTACAAAGGGACCTCCGTAAGACAAATTGCCTCTGTTGCTCAAGTAAATTCCGCGCTGATTTCCTATCACTTTGAAGGGAAGCAAGGAGTCCTGGAGACGTTGATTGCTTCTTACTTTGAGACGTTGTTTCGCCTTTTGGAAGAACTGGAAAACGAGCAGGAAAACATCCCTGCCTATCAACGATTGGAACAAGTTGTGCAGCTGTATTTGCAGTTTCAATGTGAGCATGCGCCTATCACGCGTTTGATTCATCGTGAGCTGAGCGTAGAATCCATGCTTGCACGTGAAGTGATGACGCTATATATGAGCCGCTGGAAGCACGGTCTTTCTCGTGTGATCGAGTGCGGTGTCATCTCGGGTGAGTTTTTGCCCGTCTCTATTGATTGTACAGTGCTGGCTATGACGAGCCAGATGATATATCCTTTTTTGCAACCACAAATGGTTCGCCAGGTCTATGATCTGGAACCATCTTCCGAGGAGTTCGTCCAATGGCTGCAAACCTCGATTATGTGTTATCTGCGAGGTTCTTTGCTGCCCGTTTAGGCGTGACCTCTCCCAATGAATGATTCTAGTAAGGGGATGTATGACAAGTGAAACGAAAACTATTCATGCTCTGTTTGGCAGGCATGTTGTTATATACGAATCCGGCTTATGCGACGCCGTTTCCAGATAAAAAAGAAGAAGTTATTCAGGACGCTGACAACTATTTGAAAAAAGAAGACAGGACCACCTTTGCCAATTCATTGAACGGCATACCGGGCAGCTACAAAGTCGTGGTAGTGGAAAGCACTGCACCAGAAGCTGAATCTCCGGATATCTACGCGCAAAAGCTGTTTGACAATTACAATTTAGCTGACGATGCACTCATGATCGTACTCGACATAAACACCGAACAGCTGGGGATTTATGCAGGTCCTAGCTTACAGGCAAAAGGTGCCACAATGGCATTGCTGCATGACAAGATCGCGTCTTTCTATGAACCATTCCGTACACAAAAGCAGTATTTGACCGGGATTCAGACCTTAATTGCGGAAGTAAACCAAGAGCTTAGCCGCATGGAAAGCAAGCAAGCAACAGCAAAACCGGGTGAGACCGACGCAAGTAAAGCGGGAGAGAGTGAAAGCAGTAGCGCTCTCGGAGGCATTCCATGGTGGATCTATCTGGTGGGGGCGGTATTTGCTGGCCTATCGATCGGCTTGATTTATGCGATGATCAGACGCCGTGCTATTTTTGCTCAAGTAGACGATGTAGAGGATTGGAAGGAAGAGCTCGTTGAGAAGCTCAATGTCATCGAGGTGGAAAAACCGCTTCGCCGTTCCAGCGGCATGACAGAAGTACGTTACCACCACTTGGCTGACAAAAAAGAAAATCTGTTGCGCATTCGCATCCCTGATGTGGAAATGATGATTCTCGATGCGGAAGAGGCTTGTGATCGCTTCCGTTTTACGTTGGCACTTGGCATGCTGAATGAGGCGAGAGAGGCCATTTCAAAAATTGAAGAAGAGCTGAATGAGTTAAAAACAGACACTTCCAAAGTGGCCGTTACCAAGCAAGAAAACAAGGTTGTTGTTCCTGAGATCGGAAAGCAAGTGGAGCAGATGGAACGACGCTTGTCCGATTTGCGTCTGGAATACGGATTGTCTTTCCATGAGCTGAAAGCATCGCTCGATGAAGTAGACACAATGCGAAAACTCGTGAAAACTGCGCGTGCGGCAGGGGACGACATTGCTGCGTACGAAACCACACAAAAAGCGCAGCAAGTACTGGAGCAGGTAGGACAAGCAATGGAGCTCATTCCAAAGCTTGTGCAACGTGTGAAAAAAGAAATGCCGGAAGAATTCAAGCATCTGGAAGAAGGAATTGAGCAGGCCTTTCGTGACGGCTTTGATTTAAAACAGGATTCCTTGGACAATGCTCTTTTGCAGGCGAAGCAATTGGTCATGTCCGCGAAAAGCTCTTTGGAAGAGGGCAGCCTGGAAATGGTGTTGACCCATGTCAAAGCGTTCGAAGTACTCATTGATGCAACGTATCAAGCGATAGAGGATGGCGTTCTTGCCCGTGATGAAGCAGCAGCGACGGTATATACAGAAGCGGAACCGCAAGCAGAAGTGAATCAAGGCAATGATGAAACAGAATTTGTACAGGTAGAAAAGAGAGCAGAAGTAGAAGAGGTGGAACAGGATGATTCGCTACAGCAAGTAGCTGCGACATCCGCGCCTGTGGAGCAGGAGATTCGTATACCTGAGCCGACTCCAGCTAGCAAGATCGAGCATTCTACCAGCGAAACAGATCCTGAAAAGCCGACTCATCTCCAGCAGTCGAAAGTGGAAGAAGAGCGACCGGTGCGAGGAAAATCCTCAGAGCTGAGTGAAGCTGAACGTTCCGTTTTGTTGCAAGCAATTCCTCAGCTTTTCAATAAAAAAGCACAAAAGCCTGTGCCACCAGTTAAAGCAGAGGAGCCTGCGTACGAAGAAGAAGAGTATGAACTGGTCATGCCAAAGAGTCAGCCTGAACAGGAAGAGCTGATTCAGGAAGAAGAAGAGCAAACGTATTTGGTCATCGAAACGGAAGACGATGCGCTGGATGAACTGGAGCGAATTTCTAACACATTAGTCCGCGTCCGTCAGCAAATCAAGCGCAGCTACTTGCCGGGGATTCCGGATCAATTGAAATACATGTTTGAAGAAGTCGTGCAAACGTTGGGCCGCGTGCAAACGATCATGGAGCAATATCGCTATGATCTGGAAGAGGTGGCTATGCTGGTTCAGGACGCAAGTGATTTGGTCGGCGAAACAGAGCGGATGGCAGAACGCATTATTACAACTTGTCAGATGGCAGAAGGTGCCATTCAGTATACGAACCGTTATCGCCGCCAAAATCGCCAGGTCAATGAATTGTTGACGAAGGCAGAGATATCATTTCGACAACTAGCTTTTGCAGAAGCCTATCAGCTTGCCGAGGAGGCCCGTCTGGTAATCGAAGGCGCACCAGCCGAAGAGGACAACCGTTGGCTTCTACGTCGTAAGAAAAAGGGATGAGTCCGATGATGATCTTTCCTCTCTTCTTACTGGCAGCTGGCATTCTCGTTATGGTACAGCCGAGGACAAAACGCTGGCAATCGCGGATGAACGCTCATTTTCAAGGAGACGAAAGGCGCATTAAGCAGCGTGCCAACACGTTTTTTCTGTTGGGCCTAGCCTTTTTTTTCGCTGGGTTTGCGTATTTGTTCCGCCTTGTCGGATAAATCAATAACGACGAATAAAGCACCTGCTATGAAAAGATGGCCTAGCCTTCTTTTGTAGCAGGTGCTTTTTGTTGGGCAAAAAAAAGAAGCATCGCTCACGCAGGCGATGCCCATCTAGGAAGATAAAGGGAGTAAGGTCTGTTAAACCAGCACATTACAACTAGGGGGGAGTAATGTGCTGATTTCTCTTTTCATGAAAAGAGAACCTGATTCATAGTTTCCCCAATCCCACTTCATCTAAACGTCATTCTCGTAAAAAAATTCAAATGCTTCCTGCGCACTATGCGTACCCGCAGAATGGCCGGACGAAAAGGCGATGGTGATGTTGTAACCACCGGTATGGGCGTGGACGTCCATAACCTCGCCAGCAAAATACAACCCATCCATGAGCTTGGACCTCATCGAGCGTGGATCGATCTCTTTTACGCTTACACCACCACCTGTAATGAACGCTTCCTCAAGAGAGAGCGTCCCCGTAATGGTGAGTGGAAAAGTTTTGATCAAGCTCGTGAACTTGCTCCACTCTTGTTTTTTCATATGGCTGTAGGTCGTTTCTTCCGAAATTCCTGCCATCGCAAGCAAGAGTGGGATAATCCGTTCGGGGAGGAAGCCTTTGATTGCATTTTTTACTGCCTTTTTTGGCTGCTCCTCAATCAACTGCCAGCTTTCCGCCATGATTTCCTCGGCTGTTCTGTCAGGCATGAGATCGATCGTCAGAGATAGAGGAACCGCACTGTATTTTCGTTGCGACACAGAGACATAGTGTCCCATGCGCAGGGAGGCGGGGCCTGATATTCCGAAATGAGTGAAGATCATATCGCCTTCTTGGGTGTTAATCTTTTTCCCATTGGGCGCATACAAGGTCATCGTGATGTCACGCAGCGATAGACCCTGAATTGATTTGTCGCGAATAAAAGAGTCATTCGCTGTAAGCGGTACTTCAGTAGGATACAGCTCTGTGATTGTGTGCCCGGCTGCTTTCGCCCATGTATAGCCATCGCCTGTAGACCCTGTCTGTGGTACAGAACAGCCTCCGACAGCAATAATCACACAAGGCGCGGTGATTTTCTCACCGGACTGGAGCATGATGCCACCGACTCTCCCTTCTGAATAGAGAACTTCTTTTACAGCGGCATTTAAATGAATGGTGGCACCTTGGCGCTTCAATAAATCAATCAATGCTTGAGCGACTGTCACTGCTTTATCTGTGACAGGAAACATACGGCCCCGATCCTCTTCTTTTAACGCGACACCCATCTCCTCAAAAAACTGGATAATCTCTCGGTTGCCGAATTGGGTGAGAGCACTGTACATGAAGCGTCCATTTCCTGGCATTTGTTTGATTAATTCATCTTGTTCCTTGGCATTGGTTACATTACAGCGTCCGCCGCCCGATATGATGAGCTTGCGTCCGAGCTTCGCGCCTTTTTCCACGAGACAAACTCTCGCTCCTTGGCCAGAAGCAGCAATTGCAGACATCAGCCCAGAGGGGCCGCCGCCTATGATGATAACGTCATAATTGTATTGTGATCGATTCATTTCATTCTCGTCCTTTGTTGTATAGGGTTGGGCAACCACCATTTTACCACAACCTGATCACCCGACGCGCAATTCTAGCTAAGATAGAGAGGACGAGGCACCTAAAATATCAGGAAATGGCTGCTTTTCTAAGGCGTAACGAACGGTGGATGGACCACGGAGGATATTCGTGACAACATATCCTTTGGCAAAATACGACGTGAACAATTCGCGCGTCATTTCTCTCCACAAGGAAGCGACGCTTATATCCGCTCGTTTTACATCTTGGAAGAAGGCAGGGACAGGGAGCAGTACTGCAGGCTCATCGCGTGACAAATCGATTTCGATAGGATGTGGAATACCATCCTTGATTTCAAAACGCAATAGGTCTGGCGCCTGTTGAAAAGAGGGAGCAGAGCTCTTTCCAGACTGACGCGATTCCACACGATTGCTTCCGATAAACCATTCCACGAGGAAACGGTCTGTCGGCAGTCCACGATTGAAGTCGTCATCGAGCTGGCCGTAGCAGTTTGGCAAATAAGTTCGAACGATACCTCCCAGCTTGGCGATGTTCAGAACACCGTTTACTGTCTCAAGCGGATCGTACGTCCATGTGATTTTGGAATAGCCCGCTGCTGCTGCTTCTTCTTTTTGCAGCCATTTCATTTGTACACCTAGCCCCTGCTTGCGATACTCTGGCAAAAAGCCGAGCATGTGCGAGCAAAGATGGGATTCTCCGTTGGTGAAGCCCGGGAAGCTGTACAAGAAGCCGATCATTTCCTCGTCATCGAATGCCCCTAAAAACAGACCGCCAAACTTTTGCATGGTAAGTGTCATATGGTGGGGAATAGCAGTAGAAGGGTCCCATATTTTCCCCTCCATTGCTTCTAATTGCTCAATCTCACTGAATTCGGCCAACTTTCGCAACGTGATTGTCATCTACTTTTTCCTCCTCAAACGATTCGTGTTTTTTTCTTCATTCGGGACAAGCGCTTGCATTCCTGCTTGGGAGTAGTTGCGTCTGAATTCTCTCTCGCGGATAATAGAGAAGGATAATAGGCATGAAACTAGGGTCGAGGAGGATTTTTGGCGATGGAAAATAAATTTCAAATGGAGCTGTGGAACCGTTTGACGCAGGCACCAGGAGCGCCTGGCTTCGAAGGTCCGGTACGCGAGATTATGCGGGAATACATAAGCAGCTATACGAGTGAACTCATGTACGACAATTTGGGCAGTATTTTTGGCGTTATGCGTGGTGACGAGAACGGTCCGAAAATTATGGTAGCGGGTCACATGGACGAAGTGGGCTTCATGGTCACCCGAATTTCTGATAAGGGATTTATTTCTTTTCAGACGTTGGGAGGCTGGTGGGGGCAGGTCCTGCTCGCGCAACGTGTACAAATTATTACGGACAAGGGACCAGTCGAAGGCGTAATCAGCTCGATCCCGCCGCATGTCTTGAGCGACGATCAGCGTAATCGCCCGATGGATGTACGCAACATGTACATTGATATCGGCGTAGATTCACGTGAGGAAGCAGAACAGGTAGGAATACGGGCTGGCCAGCAAATCGTTCCGGTTTGCCCATTGCAGGTCATGGCCAATCCACGCCGCATAATGGCTAAAGCATGGGATAATCGCTATGGTTGCAGTTTGGCAGTGGAGCTCGCAAAAGAGCTGCACGAAAAACCAGATCATCCGAATGTCGTCTACGTCGGGGCTACTGTACAGGAAGAATTGTCCGGGCAGCGCGGCGCGAAAACTGCGGCCTCGTCCATCGATCCGGATTTGTTCTTGGCTGTGGATGCGAGTCCAGCTACAGACATACCAGGTGTAAAAGACGATGGAGGCAAGCTCGGCGGTGGACTTTTGATGCGCATCTACGATCCGATGTACGTCATGCCGGTAGGATTGCGTGAGCTTCTTATCTCCACGTGCGAAGAAGAGAAAATTCCGTACCAGATTTATGTGGCAAAAGGCGGGACGGATGCAGGGGTCGTGCAGTACCATGGCAAGGGAGTACCGTCTGCCGTTATTGGCATTCCTTCCCGTTACATTCACAGCCATGCTTCGATCATTGATCGCGAGGATTACGAGGCAGCCAAGCGTCTCTTGTTCAGTGTCATTCGCAAGCTGGACCGTGCCACGTGGGAATCCATTTTGCCTAGATAAATGGTCTGGAGAATATCGTCGAGGAAACAGAAAGCGGAGGAGTGCTTTTGAACGCGATCAAATTGTATACACGGCGTCAGGGCGAAGCTACGTCCTTTGAATTTAATGTATTTGACAATCAATTCGCTACGGAGAATCTGGCAGTGCGCAAGGTGCTGATGGCAATGCTTGCAGCCGTTTCTAACAACTTGACCGATCTGGAAGTGGAGTACAACGATAGCATACTGGTGGAAAAGGTCGGGGCGAAGCGTGCTGGTGAACTGCTTCGCTTTCTCGGGGCAACAAAAGAGAACATGCGGGAAAATCTGAGCAATGGTGTAGTCGTCAGCCGGATCTTTCAAGTGCCTTTTACACAGGAGCACTATGAATACTTCTACAACTTGACGGACATCGCACAGCTGTCCCACTATCGCTTAAAAGAGGGCAATGAAGATCGTATCGTGTTTTATTTCACGCGCTATCTGCAACTGATTGCGCCTGATGAAAAGTCTCGCCAAGCATTTTTGGAGAGATTGGAAGGATTTTCTTTGCCGTACATGCTCGTGCCGATTGCGTAAATGAAACGAAAAAAGTCATTTTGCCCTTGCATGAAGGCGCAAAATGACTTTTTTTATTGATTGCTTGCCTGAGGGTTAGGTGGACGGACGATTTGGCCCCTCCAGTTTTTTGTCTCCATAGCCCGGTGCATCGTTTTGAACAGTTTTGGGCTGGCGATTGCGCTCATCTGGTCGATTTTGCTGTACAGAGGAATCCTTGCTTTGCTTGGTCATGTAACTACTCCTTTCCTAGAGCCATGGCTGCCAAGGCGAATTTGTTTTTTGGCGATTGCGGGAGGATACATTGTCCTCCAGTTGGATGAATAGGGAGGTGAGGGGCACTCGCCTAAGCACTTCCATTTGCTTTTCGGGTTGATACTGTGTGTGTTCCTCTGCGTTCATGTGGCACCTTCCCTTCTACGATTTTTTGAGGGCGAGTCAAGCACATTGTTTTTGTGGCGAGGAATTGCATATACGGCAAACAGACCAAGAATGGCCGCTAAAAACAGCGTAAGCACTCCATAGCCGATCCATGGATAATGGCTGCCGACTCCTCCTAGCTTTTCAACCATCGCTCCACCCAATCCCGTCCCAAGAGCCGTTCCAAGACCAGATACGAAATTGGAAAAGCCAAAGTACGCTCCCAGCCATTCTTCCTTTGCGAAATGAGTGACGAGACTGTCCAGCATCGGCATAAACAGCATCTCACCCAAAATGAAAAGAATCGCAGCCCCGCACAGTGTAAGAAAGTGGTTCGCCCATCCCATGAGCGTAAGCCCTGCACCCAACAAGATCGTTCCCATCGTTACGGACAAGTACGGATTGATGCGCTGTAGAACAAAACGTGAGATAAACCCTTGCAAGACGACGACACTGAGCGAGTTGATCGTCCAAATGAGGCCAATCATCGTAGCGGAATGCAGGACATGCTCACCCCGCAGTGGCAGGATCATGGCGAATTGAGCGTAAAGCGCCCAGATTAAGAGCGAGATCCCAGAAAAAAGCAGAAAGCTGCGATGGGTCAAGATGTGACGATACTCCTTGATCGGCGTTTGCTTGCAATCTGTTCCCACACACCGATCATCGGGGAGGATGAAGCGAGAAAAGACAGCAAGTGCTCCGTACACAAAGGCAGCTACGAGAAACGGTTGTTTTCCACCCGCAGTCATCCACGTAATGACCAAGCCAGCGACAATGATCCCGCTATGAGCGAGTATCCCTCTCCACGAGAAGGCAGCGGTTCTTTGGCTCTCATCCACTTCATCCGCGATCATGGCTTTAATGGTAGGAGCGAGCAGGCCAAGACCTAAGCCGTTGACAGCGGAGAATAACAAGAAGAAACCATAAGAATGGCTGAAGTGATAGCCTGCCATGGCACATCCTTGAAGGAATGCCCCAAAGGCTAGGATGGAGCGTTTGCCCCAGCGATCTGACATCAAGCCGCCTGCCAAGCTTCCGATTTGGTATGTGATGCTTCCCGCTGCCAAAATGATGCCGACTTGGGAGAGAGAAAGAACCCGTACCTTTTGCAAAAAGATTGGGAAGACGGGAATGACCAGATAAGAGGCCATGTGCATGAAAAAGACGACTATCAGTAATAGCAAGTAAGGCTTGTTGCGTAACAGTGATCCAGTAGAGGCTGTCATGTTCTTCTCCTCTTTGATTCATTCCTCCCTAGTATGCTCATCCTGTTTTATGAAAAACGTCTAGCCGTTTTCACAAACAAAATATAGGCCAGCACACAAAATCGATATGAAGGCAGGCAAGCGTCCAATCCAACAAGCGTGGAACGACATATACCTATAGGGAAAGGTACCATGGGCGGTAGGGAATGGTGCGAGGAGCGCGGCAGGATGAAAGGGGGATCTGACGTGAGAGGATTTGGTTTTTTCAACGAGGAAGGTTTCGAAGTGATCATCTGGATCATCGTGATCGTTTTTCTCCTCGTTATATTTTTTGACGAAGGGATAGATTAAGATGAGCGCATATCGGCCGGTTCGTCAATTGAATGACTATTACAAATCAAACGACGGTTTCAAGAAATGGATTCGTGCCAATGAGCAATGGTTCAAGCAAAATCCAGAGGTGTTTAAGCAGATGCTGCGCAATCCGAAAATGGTCAACTTGTTCACGGATCTTATGATCATGAATTCGCCGCGCATTGAAAAGAAACTGAAGAAATGGAGAAGGAACCAACGCTGACCGATCCGGCATGCTGCCAAATAGAGCATGCCGCTTTTTTATTTGGAACGCTAACAAGTCCTGTTATAAAACCGGGATGACGAGCGTAGGGATAAGCATGTGCAGCTTGTTCGAAGAAAGGATGAAGCACAACATGGCACAAGTCATTTTGACGTTTTTCGTGGCTTATGGCATTGTGGTCGGCGGCGCTCTTTCAGGTGGGGTGGGCGCATTTCTCACAGAAAAGCCCCCGCTGTTATCCATGGCCCAATTGGCTGACCAGCTCAAAATATGGGGATTAGTTGGGGCATTGGGCGGAACCTTTGATTCGTTTTTGCAGATCGAAAAAATACTGATGGGAAATTTGACACCTGTCTTTAAGCAGCTTGTGATGATCGTCGTCGCATTCTTAGGTGCCCATATCGGAACGATTTGTGTGCATTGGCTGGTACAGGTGCGCTCATGAAGGTGACTCTTTGGAAACGTTACCTCGCACTTTTGCTCATGGGGTGCGTCTTGGGCGGAAGCGTGATTTTATTTACATACGGACGCGAAATGGAACAGATGATGCTGATCAAAAAAAGCCTGGAGCTACAAAATAAAAAACTGTACGAGGAAAATCTGGAGCTGAAGCAAAATCAGCGGGTCTATCGGAAAAAGCAAGAGACCGTCATCGAAGACGTACGCGCTTCTGTACTCACTGCGGATCAGAAGCAGCCACTCCATGCCACCATTGTGGTACAAGTAGTCGATCGCGTGGAAAAGGATCTCGCTTCGTTAAAAGGGAAGAAGGTTGAGCAGGTTGCGGAGGTCCATCAGGTCTTGCATGAAATGCTGCGACGCCGCGAATACATTTTGTCTGATCGAACGACAGTGGAGGTACGAATCAAAACGGTGGTAATCAGTAGAACGCTGCATGTGTTCGTGACAGCGGACGTTATACCTGATGATGTTTGGCAAAAGATTGCGCGAAACTTTCTATTTCTTCCGCCGTATATTTCAATATAGAATATCTGATAGCCAGATTATGTAGGTCTGGGTCGGTATAAAGGAGAGGCGAACACATGTCCATGTTCAAAAAATTGTTGGCTAGTGTAGGTATTGGCTCTGCGCAAGTAGATGCACGTCTTGAGCAGGATTCACTCATTCCCGGAGATACGGTCAGAGGTGAGGTCCATATCAAGGGAGGAGATGTGGCCCAAGAAATCGACGAGATTTACATGTATGTCGTCACACACTATGAAAGAGAAGTCAACGACACCAAGACAAAGGAAGAATGCACACTTGTAAAATATCGTCTGTCTGAGCGGGTACAATTGAAACCGAAAGAAGAAACCGTTCTGCCATTCGCTTTTCAATTACCTTACGAGACGCCATTGACGATGGGGCGCCAACCGGTTTACTTGCGGACAGGTCTCGATATTAAAAATGCGATTGACCCGGGGGATTCCGATTTCATCGAGGTTCGCCCACATCCGTTAATGTCTAAAGTGTTGGATGCGGTTCAACAGATCGGATTCCAGCTGTATAAGGTAGACTGTGAATACAATCGCCACCTAGGTCGCAAACATCCGTTTGTACAGGAATTTGAATTCCGTCCGACAGGGCCTTACCGCAGCCAATTGGAGGAACTCGAAGTAGTCTTCTATCTTCGCGATGGCGAATTGGAAGTTTTATTGGAACTGGATAAACGTGCGCGAGGCTTTATGGGATCTTTTGAAGAAGCGTTTAATCTCGATGAACGCTATATTCGTTTCCGTTTAACGAATGCGGATGTGAACAAGCATACGCATGTCATTGCAGAAGCGATTGAAGCACTCATTAAGCAGCAGCTTCGATAGAGAATATACAAAAAAGGCCTGACGGAGTGAACATGACCACTCTGTCAGCCTTTTTTCTTTTATGGAGGTCTTAATCATCGCCAACGCCTACGATAGTCAACAGAACGAACAAGACGAGAATTAGCGCAATCCCATTAAAGCCGCCGTTAAACAAGCTCATCGATTTTCCTCCCACACGTAAGGCGTAGTCAATTCCCTATAGGATAGTCATTGATCTATGAATCGGTGTCGAGGCTTCTACCTAATTCCTGTACACAACTTTCTTTTTAATTTTTCGATTTGCATGTATAGGGCTGGATTTTTCTGACAATACTGTGAGCATGAAGAATCCAGAGGAGGATATTATTATGAATTTGTTAGAAAAAACGAGAAAAATTAATGTGATGCTTCAAAAAACAATGGGTGGCAGCGGAGTAGGCTTCCAGGATCTCGCAAGGCTTTTATCTGAAGTGATTTCTGCAAATGTTTACATCATTACCGCAGATGGCTCGATCCTGGGAAGTGGAATGAATCAGGAAATTTCCCTGCAAGAAGACGGTCGTTCTTCCACGCAGCTGCAGGAAGGTGTACATCAAAAGCTGCTGGAAGTTACACAAACCTTGGCGAACGAGCCGGTTACCAGTCCGTACAGCCTGGTTCCAAAAGAGTTGAATTCGATCTTCCCGCAAATGATGACGACGATTGTTCCTATCAATGCAGGGGGAAGCCGTCTTGGCACACTCGTCCTGCTGCGTGCTTACGGTCAGTTTGAAACAGAGGATCTGATTTTGGGCGAGATCGGAGCTACCGTGATCGGTATGAAAATCGTTCGTCAGCGCACAGAACAGATTGAAAATGAAGTGCGCGACAAAACATTTGCCAAAATCGCACTCTCTTCGTTGTCCTACAGTGAACAGATCGCGATTGAAAAAATTATGGAGCAATTGGACGCACGCGAAGGTTTGCTGGTAGCTAGTCAGCTGGCAGATCAAGCAGGCCTGACACGTTCTGTCATCGTGAACGCTCTTCGCAAGCTGGCAAGTGCCGGTGTGCTGGAATCCCGTTCGTTAGGGATGAAGGGTACATATATCAAAGTGCTGAATGACAAGTTCCCATCTGAATTGGCAAAATGGAAAACCTCATAAATGGCATGAGCTACGAAAAAAGCTCTCCCTATACTAGGGAGAGCTTTTGTTTATGAATCAACGAGTATAGCAGAATAGATAAAACGTTCATGATTTAGCGGTTGAATAAATGATTTTCTTCCCTTTATAATGTCCACAAAGGTTGAAACTTCAAAAAAATCAAAAATTTAAAGTTCATACTTCAAGAATGAATGGAGGTTCTAAGAATGAAGGTGATTATTGGTGGGATTGCGCATGAAACAAACACGTTTTCCAATGTGCCCACGACGCTTGAGATGTTTCAAAGCTATGAGTGGGATTATCATGAAACGATTGTGAATCGCAATCGGGGCGTTCGGAACTTTCCAGGAGGGATGGTGGATCGCGCCGAAGAGCTGGGCATCGAGCTACTACCGACCTTTCTCACCTTTACGTATCCAGCGGGGACGATTTTGCGAGAAGCGTACGACCGGATTAAAAAGGAGCTTCTTGACACCATTGCTGCGACAGAAGGTGCAGACGCCATTTGTCTAGGACTTCACGGAGCGGGGGTCGTAGAAGGAATGGATGACCTGGAAGGTGACCTTCTGGCATCCGTGCGTCAGTTGGTCGGTTATGACATTCCCTTAATTGTTACGCTCGACCTCCACGCAAACATGACACAAAAAATGGTGGATGAAGCCGATGCGCTCCTGGGTGTCCACCTCTACCCACACGTGGATTGCTATGAACGTGGAATCGAAGCGATCGATCTGGCACACAAGATGGTTACGGAAGGTATAAAGCCGACCATGCATTTGACCAGACTGCCATTATTGATTCCGACATCAGCTACTCATCATTCCCCGGCACGCGAAATAAACGAAGCCTGCTGGACGTGGGAAAAGGAAGAAGGCGTCATCGACTGTGCATTCTTCCACGGATTTCCGTATACGGACATTCCTGAGCTGGGCGTTTCTGTTTTGAGCGTCACCAATAACGATCAGGAGCTCGCCAAAAAAGTGAGCGAGGATGTCGCCAGTCTGATTTGGGAAAAGCGGGATGAGTTCGAGCTGAACATGCCCGCGCCTGCCGAGGGAATTGCGATGGCACTGGAAACGGAAGGGATGCCCATTGTAATCAATGAGACCTCAGATAATCCAGGCGGAGGCACACCCGGAGACGGAACGCATTTACTGCGGGCCATGCTGGAAGCCCAGCTGACAAATGCATGCTTTGGTTTTATTTACGATCCCGAAGTGGTACAGATTGCCCATCAAGCTGGAGTAGGCGCTACCTTACAGCTATCCCTTGGTGGAAAGACAGACTACTTGCATGGAGAGCCACTTGAAGTAACAGCCTACGTCAAAGCTTTGACAGATGGAAAATTCATTGCGACGACGCCGATGGGGCAAGGCGGTCATGAGAATTTTGGCAAGTCCGTTCGCTTGCAAATTGACGGGGTTGATGTACTGGTTTGCTCCGTGAAATCGCAAGTGTTGGATGAGCAAATTTTTCTGTTGCACGGAATTGACGTGACCAAATACAAGATCGTGGCCTTGAAATCAAGCACACATTTCCGGGCATCATTCGAACCGATCAGCGCACGCGTCATTACCGTTGATTCGCCGGGATTGACGACACTCAACTTCCGCTTTTTCAAATACGAGCGCGCCATTCGTCCGATTTATCCGTTAGACCCAGCCACAGAGTGGAACCTACATCAATTGACAAGGAAGTAGATGATCATGGAATCCGTACAGGAGCGCATCCGCAAGCATTATCCGGAATTGACCAACCAACAAAAACTCGCAGCCAAATACATTCTCGCCGAGCCGAAGAGCGTTGCACTGCAACCAGCCAAAGTTGTCGGGGCATTGAGCGGCACAAGCGAAACCACAATCATCCGACTATCATACGCTCTCGCCTACTCCGGGTACAGCGAATTGCAAAACGAGATCCGCAGCTCCTTATTGGAAAAAGTCCCAAAAGCTGATGCCATCCACAGTTTTCGTACAGCGGCTGTGGAGATGAAGGGGAAACAAGACCTGATTTCTTATAACATGGAGCAGGATGTTGCGTATATTCGGCAAACATTAGGGGAGCTACAAAAGGACCAACTTTTGCAAGCGGTTTCAAGTATTATGGCAGCCAAACACATTCTTGTCGTAGGGTTTCGCAGCTCCTTTGCTCCGGCCCATTGGCTCGCCTTTACACTGAATGTCGTCCGAGGAAACGCGCATCTGTACAATGGGCCAGTTGATGACGTCAACTATCTGTTGACCCAGATCAATCAGGAGTGGCTCGTGATCGCACTCTCCTTTCCCCGCTATACGAGTGAAACCATCCTGTTTGCAAAAGCAGCCAAAGAGAGAGGTGCCAAAATCATCGGGATTACAGACGATGAGCTATCTCCGATTGGACCGGTAGCCGACCAAATTTTGAAAGTCAGCGCACCTGCTCCTACTGCCTTAAAAGGAATGACGGCGATCTTTTCCATGCTGAATATTTTGATCAGTGGTGTGGTTCAGGCTGATGGTGAACAGGTACAACAAAGACTGAAAGAATACGAAGAGACAAGTCGACAAATATACCCGTTTGTGGAAGGGACAGAAGTGTAACGGCCATTGATAAGGGGGATGGGACATGAAGATTCACAAGTGGAAGCAAGGGGCCTTGAGTGTATTTGTGGCAACGGCGTTGATTGCAGGCTGCTCCTCACAGCCGACCAATCAAACGGGGAATGACACGTCGGCCAAAGGGAACACATTAGTCATCGCTTCCTTGACGGACCCAGACTCGCTTGATATGCACAAAACGAGCTGGCTCAGTATGGAAAACAGTTTAATATACGAGCCTCTATTGACCCGCGATGCAACAGGCAAACTCCATCCGGGTTTGGCAGAGAAGTACGAGATCTCGCAGGACGGTAAGGTTTGGACATTTACCCTCCGAAAAGATGTCCGCTATCACTCTGGCGATCCAATGACGGCAGCATCCGTAAAAGATTCGTTTGACCGTTTGCTTGCCATTTCTCCTGTGAAGGGGCTTGCAGGTCCAATTGAAAAAGTGGAAGCAACAGACGAGCATACGCTCAAGGTGCATTTTAGCCAACCATTTGCTCCTTTTGTTAACGTCATTGTCGGTGGATTAGTCTCACCTCTTGACGCCAAAAAGGCAAAAGAATTAGGGGATGGCTTCTCAGATAACCCATCTGCAACGGGGCCGATTATCTTTGACAAACGCGAGCGGGGTGCTTCGCTCACCTACAAGAAAAATCCTGATTATAACTGGGGACCGGAGTACGCTACCAACAAAGGTCCTCTGCAATTCGACAGCATGATGTTCCGGTTTATGAAAGACGATGATACACGCCTGATGGAATTCAAAAAGGGTACGGTCCATGTGTTGTATGATGCGCCGCCGAACTCGGTTGCGGAGCTTGAGGCACTGCCCGGAGTCAAGATTGAGAAAGCGATGGACGTTGGAAACAAATACATTGCTTTTAACAATAAGCACCCGCTGTTTTCAGATGTTCGTCTGCGCAAAGCAGTAGCACTCTCCGTAGATCGTGATCCACTTGTTCAGGTAGCATTGAACGGATTCGGCAAGCCAGTCTATGGTCCATTGGCACCCACGATTTATGGCTACAGTGAAGCGATTGAAAGTAAGGCGAAGCAGTTGTATACGAGAGATTTAGGCAAAGCGAAGCAGTTGCTAGCAGAAGCAGGCTGGACGGATAGTAATGGGGATGGCATCGTAGATAAGGACGGAAAACCGTTGTCTGTAGAAATGCTCGTCTCTCAAGAGCCAGCATTTCAGCGAGCAGTGCAGATTTTGCAGAGCCAGCTGAAAGAAGCAGGTATTGATATGAAAATCAGCGTGCAAGAAATGACAACCATCAAAGAGCGCATTTCGAAAAAGTCGTATGACATGGCTTTGATGTACTACGGCTGGTTTGATGCTGATATCTTGTACCTCATCTTTGAAAAGAGCAATTCTACAAGCCGTACTCATTACAACAACCCTGAGTTGGATGTTTTACTGAACAAAGGACGTTTGGAAATGAATGAGCAGGCGCGTCTCAAGATTTACGAAGATGCACAGGAGATTTTGCTAAATGATTTGCCGTGGGTCCCTTTATGGGTTAGTGAGACGGTGATAGCAACTCGCGGCGTTAAAGGCTTCACGGTCAATCCGTACACGCAAGGTATTACGTTGCATGATGTCACGCTCGAAAAATAGACAACTGGGGTGAGGGCATGCGCCGATATGTAGTAAAAAGATTACTTTCCCTGGTAGGTACACTGTTTGGCGTTTCCGTCCTGATCTTCTTGATGGTGCACCTCATACCGGGTGATCCCGCAACACAAATACTCGGACAGTTTGCAACACCAGAGGCCATCAGTCAAATGAGAGCGTCGCTAGGTCTGGATCAACCACTGTGGCAGCAATACATGCGATTTGCTGGAAACCTGTTCGCTGGCGATTTGGGAACATCGTTATTCACTGGCGAAAAGGTATGGGATCAGATTATGAACCGTTTCCCAATCACCATGCAGCTTGCCATCCTTAGTGTAATCATTGCCGCAATATTCGGTATCTTGTTGGGCACGATTGCTGCCGTCAAACAAAACACCATCATCGATCGGCTTGTCGTGCTTACCTCGTTACTCGGTATTTCGGCACCCGGCTTCTGGATTGCCTTGTTTCTTATCTGGATTTTTGCTTACAAACTTGCTTTGTTTCCGATTTCCGGCTATGAGGGGATTCACTCCTTGCTGCTGCCAGCGATTACGTTGGGTATGGCGGAAGCGGGGATGATCGCCCGTATGACCCGATCCAGCATGCTGGAAGTCATCAAGCAGGATTACATGCGGACAGCTGAGGCAAAGGGGGCAGCACTTTTCCGAATCATAGTGAGCCACGGTCTGCCGAACGCCATTATTCCTGTTGTCACGATGTTAGGCTTGCAGTTCGGTTCGCTCATGGCTGGAGCTGTGGTGGTGGAAACCGTGTTTTCTCTGCAAGGCATCGGCAGCCTGGCGATTGAGGCGATCAGTAAACGGGATATGCCGACCATACAGGGCATGGTGTTTTTCATGGCGTTGATTTTTGCCTTAACCAATTTGATCGTGGATCTCATTTACAGCCGGATTGATCCGCGAATCCATTTCGACTAAGGAAGGAGCAGATGGATGGTGAACAGTAATCGTCCGGAGTCGTATTGGGGTGGGATGGGCAAACGGCTGAGACGCAATAAGACAGCAATGGCGGGTGTGGTTATCCTAATCGTCTTCACACTGGGTTCGCTTCTTGCTCCAGTCATTGCCCCTCATCCTGTCGAACAAATGAACTTTAACAGTCGATTAAGCGCTCCGAGTATGACTCATCTTCTCGGAACAGATGATTTTGGCAGAGATATTTTTTCTCGTTTATTGCACGGGGGACGGATTTCCTTGCTGATGGGTTTGATAACGGTTGTGCTTTCTACCTTGATAGGTGTAACGCTCGGTATTATCGCTGGCTATTATCGTCGCGTGGATCTGTTTATCATGCAGGGCATGGATATTCTCATGTCACTTCCTGCTCTGCTTCTGGCGATCGCTGTCATTGCGGTCTTGGGTCCCGGTTTAACGAATGCCATGATTGCGGTAGTGATTGCCGTTATTCCGTCTTATGTGCGGGTCGTTCGCTCTGCAGTCTTATCCATAAGGGAAAAAGAGTACGTTGAGGCTGTTCGCGCTCTGGGGATCAGAGACTGGCAGATTTTACTGAAGCATATTTTACCCAATATTCTCTCCCCGATCATCGTGCTTTCCACCATTCAATTCGGTGTGAGTATTTTGGCGGCAGCTGCCTTGAGCTTCCTCGGACTGGGTGCGCAACCGCCGATGCCAGAGTGGGGAGCCATGGTTTTTGTCGGCAAGGCATTCTTGAGTCAGGCCTGGTGGATGTCCATTTTTCCTGGATTGGCCATTATGCTGGTTGTCCTTGGCTTCAATCTGTTAGGTGACGGATTACGGGATGCATTCGACCCGAAAACGAGGTAATGGATGAAGGGGGCACAAGCTGATGAAAGAGGTACTCTTGGAAGTAATTGATTTACGCTTGCAGTTTAAGACGGATAAGGGCGAGCTACCAGCGCTGCAAGGCATTTCTTTTCAACTGAAAAAAGGTGAGACGGTCGCGCTGGTAGGCGAGTCTGGCTGTGGAAAAAGTGTGACGTCCTTGGCAATCATGGGGCTCTTGTCACGGGCAAATGCGCAGATGGAGGGAAGCATTCGGTTTCGTGATACCTTATTGAACCAGTTGAGTGCCAGTGAACTTCGCAACATTCGCGGAAAAGATATCGCGATGATTTTTCAGGAACCGATGACGTCACTCAATCCGGTCCATACGATCGGACGACAGCTGGAGGAAGTGTATCAGCTGCATACCGATTTATCGAAAAAAGAACGCCAAGCAAAAGCGGTTGAGATGCTCAAAAAAGTGGGCGTGCCGCGGGCAGAAGACATCATGCGGGAATATCCCCATCAGCTATCAGGTGGGATGAAGCAGCGTGTCATGATTGCGATGGCGATGGCTTGTAACCCGGATTTATTGATCGCGGACGAGCCGACGACTGCACTGGATGTGACCATTCAAGCGCAAATTTTGGAATTGATGAACGATCTGAAGGAGAACGATCATACCTCCCTGCTGCTCATTACGCATGACTTGGGAGTGGTGGCTGAAATGGCTGATCGTGTACTTGTCATGTACTACGGGGAGATTGTAGAAGAAGCTGACGTTGCCAGTCTGTTTTCGAATCCGAAGCATCCCTATACGATTGGACTTTTACGCTGCATCCCCGATCTGGATGAGGAGGAGAAGCTACGCCTCGATCCGATTGAAGGCAGTGTCCCGCTACTGGGTGAAGTGACACAAGGGTGTGCATTCCGCTTCCGCTGCTCGCAGGCTGAAGAGCGATGTTACCAAGAAAAACCGCCGCTTAAGGCAACGGGCACAGGCACACAGGCCGTTCGATGCTGGCTGTACGAGAACAAGGAGATGGCGGTATGAGTGATATCTTGTTATCCGTAAACGATTTAAAGACGTATTTTCCCATTAGCAAAGGAATGTTTCGCAATAGCGACGAAGTGATCAAGGCAGTCGATGGGGTTTCTTTCCAGTTGCGAAAAGGCGAAACGCTTGGGTTGGTAGGAGAAAGCGGTTGTGGCAAGTCAACGACTGGTCGTAGCATCATGCGACTCATTGAGCCGACAGGTGGAACGATTGAATTTGAGGGGCAAAACATTTTGGATATGTCGGCTGCACGATTTCGTCCACTCCGCAAACGAATGCAAATCGTGTTTCAGGACCCGTATGCGTCGTTAAATCCACGGATGACCGTGCAAGGGGCTTTGGAGGAAGCGTTAGGCGTCAAAGATCCGCAAATGTCTGCGAAAGAAAGGCGCGATCAAGTAAAAGAACTGCTACAGATGGTCGGACTGAATGCTCAATACGCTACTCGCTTCCCCCATGAGTTCAGCGGTGGGCAGCGGCAGCGAATCGGGATCGCTCGAGCATTGGCGGTAGAACCTTCATTGATCGTAGCAGATGAGCCGGTTTCAGCACTTGACGTCTCCATTCAGGCGCAGATCGTGAATCTGTTGCAGGATTTGCAGCAACGTCTAGGCTTGAGCTATCTGTTTATTTCACACGATCTAGGTGTCGTTCGCCACATCAGCGACAGAATTGCGGTCATGTATCTTGGAAGAATCGTCGAAATCGCCAGCAAAAAGGATTTGTTTGCGCGACCGTTGCATCCGTACACGGTAGCGCTCATGTCAGCGGTTCCCAAAGCCAACCCGTTTCGGAAGAAGGAGAGAATCGTTCTTTCCGGGGATGTTCCCTCTCCAGCGAATGTTCCAGTTGGCTGTGCGTTTCATACCAGGTGCTCCTATGCTACGGATGTTTGCCGCACAGTGCGTCCTGTCGCTACACTTGCTTCGCCACAACATTATGTTGCTTGTCATTTATATGGAACAGAAGGGATGAAGTACATTGAAAATCGAACGAATTGAATTGCAGCAACTGCACATGCCACTTCGTTTCCGTTTTGAAACGAGCTTTGGATATACGACCATCAAGGAGCTCATTCTGGTCAGTGTGTATGGAGAGGGAGAGGTAGGGCACGCGGAAAGTGTGGCGATGTCGGCCCCTTATTATAGTGAAGAAACGACAGAGACAGCATGGCACATGATGGAGAAGTTTATGATTCCGAAGCTGTTCACGAGTGAAATCGAGACCCCGGAAGATGTGGATCGGCTGTTTGCCCCCATTCGCCGCAATAACATGGCGAAGGCGGCTTTAGAAGGCGCGATCTGGGATCTCTACAGCAAGCAGAAAGGAATCTCTCTCGCCAAAGCATTAGGAGGCGAGAAATCTGTTATCGATGTAGGGATCAGCATTGGTATTGAACCGACTGTCGATCAAGTTTTGGCAAAAGTAGAGCGCCATCTCGGTGAGGGCTATAAGAAGATCAAGGTAAAGATCAAGCCGGGCTTTGACGTAGAGGTGATTCGAGCAATCCGCGAACGCTTTGGAGAGGGTGTCCCGCTGATGGCGGATGCGAACTCCGCATACACGATGGAGCATTTGGATGTGATGAAGGAGCTGGATCAATATGGGCTGATGATGATCGAACAGCCACTCGCCCATGATGACATTATTGATCATGCCAAGCTGCAAAGGGAGCTGTCTACTCCAATTTGTCTCGATGAAAGTATTCACAATGTGGATGATGCCAGAAAAGCAATAGAGCTAGGCAGCTGCGGCATTATTAATATCAAGGTGGGGAGGGTCGGTGGATTAACAGAGTCCAAACGCATTCACGACTTATGTCAGGCACACGACATTCCGGTTTGGTGCGGAGGCATGATTGAGTCGGGTGTCGGCCGCGCGCACAATATTGCGATTACCTCTTTGCCGAATTTCACGATCCCTGGTGATACAGCCGCCTCCAGCCGTTACTGGGAGGAAGACATCGTGGAGAATGGAGTAGAACTGATGGCTCCTGGCCAATTGGCAGTTCCAGATACCCCGGGCATCGGTTACGTCCTGAACCAAAAGGCGATCGGCAATTATGTGATTCGTACGGCAAACTTCCGGCCTTAAAAAAAATGAAAAGGGGAGAAGGAGCATGGCGGATTGGGTACAGTCGTTTGAGGAATACGCACAAAAGCTGCTTGCAGAGGCAAAAGTAATAGGAACAGCGGTCGGATTGGCAGAGCAAGGAGAGCTGAGGTATTTCCATGGCTTCGGTTTGGCAGACAACACAGAGGATGCAAAAGCATTAACGCCTGATACGGTGTTTGGCATTGGTTCTGCTACCAAGTCCTTTACATGTGTGGCCATTATGCAGCTTCAGGACGCAGGAAAGCTATCCGTTCATGATCCGGTCATTAAGTATCTCCCAGAGCTACGCACACCTAATGAAGCTTATACTCGCGAGATGACCATCCATCATCTGATGACACATACGGCTGGATTCCCTCCTTTGGATACATTAGCTGGTGCGATGAAAAGAAGTATTCTGAAGGGTGGGGACGTTAAGTCCTCTAGCTCCGGTCTTGAGTTTGATCTCGATAAAGTGGAAGAGATCAATACAAAAGAAGAATTCATGGCCTACATCGGCAAGCTGGATTACGAGTTTTTAGGTGCGCCTGGAACGGAGTTTAGCTACTCCAACGACAGTTATGCCATGCTCGGTCTGATTATTGAACGAGTGAGCGGGATTTCTTACGAGCAGTTTGTGCATGACCATATTTTGGTGCCAGCCGGGATGAAGAACAGTGCCTTTCTCGTCGAAGATTTGCCAGAGGGAGCAGAGGTAGCTACCTTGTTTACCCGAAAAAGTCCAAAGGATGGCGGTGAGGTATTTCGTTCACCCTCGTGGTGGGATTCACCATCGATGCGCTCCGCTGGTTTTCTGAAATCGACGATTCACGATCTATTGTGCTATACCGAAATATTCAGAACGGGTGGATTGGTAGGAGAGAATCGCTTGCTCTCACCGGAGAGTGTGCAGGCCATGATAGCGCCTCATTTCTCGATTTCTCCGTTTCAAGCATATGGCTATGGATTGTTTATAGCCAATTGTCATGATGGAACACTCATTGAGCACGGTGGAGCGATCAAGGGAGTTGCGGCACAAATTTTTGTTTTCCCGGAGCGGGGCCTGACAGGAGCCATATTGATGAACACAGATGGCGGGCCAATGGCAGATGTGATGCACGGTATTTTGAATGCGACCAACGGACGTTCTACGGATACGGTACCGTTCCCATATCCGGATTATGAGCTGGCTGTCGAAGCACTCCCTGCATTTACAGGCGAGTATCGCTCTTCCGAAGGGGCGATCGTATCAGTTGAAATCGAAGAAAATGAGCTGGTAGCAAAAAGTAACGGAACGAACATTCCGCTACGATCAGTGGGAGAAGACAGCTTCGTCATGAAACGTGGAGAAACCGACATGTTTATCCGCTTTGTACGAGATGAGGCCGGAGTAGTCACACGGATGGGCTTTGGTGGTCGTCAGCTGGTAAAGGTCTTTGCTGAAAAAGAACAAACTGTTTAAATAGCAAAACGCGTACCTGCAAGAGCTCATGCTTGCGAGGTGCGCGTTCTTTCTATTTATAATAGAGGCGTTACGAAGAAAGGGTGGCAGGAAACTGCTGCTCCTCTACCATAGGTCGTTTCCAGTTCGGATGCTGCTCCATTTGCCGGAACGAGCGGAAAAAGAACAGGCTAAGGCTGATACTTGCAAATATGATACCGCCAAAGAATAATAGAAGCCCCGGTGTTGCGATGTTTTTGGCGAGAAGAAAGGAGCACAGTGCATAGCTGACTGGCCCAAAGCCGACGGACATCAAGGAAAGCAATGACATGACACGACCGAGCATGTTGGCAGGGACGATACTTTGAATGTAGGTGATAAACGGAATATTCGTCATACTGAGTGCCATTCCGATGAGAAAATGAGAGACAAGTCCAAAGGAAAGCTCCTCAATGAAATAATACGAGCTGATTCCAACTCCCATACAACCGAGAATGACAGGTAGTAACATAAATTTTCCACGGAATCCTTTAAACAATCCAGTCAAAATACCGCCGACAATCATGCCCACTCCAACTGAGGTACTGAGTGAACTAAAAGCACTCCCGTCCCATCCGAGGTTATTTACATGAATGGGAATGATCATGTTAACTGGGCCGGAGAACATCATGTTGGTAAACAGTGATGTTGTTAAAATAAGTGCGAGGATCGGGATTGAATACGTAAAACGAATGCCCCCCACGATATCTTTGAAATATGAGCTTGCTCGTGATTCTGTTGTAGACGCTGAAGTCGTATCTTTGGTGTATGAGTGTGAATGGAGAGAGAGTACAAAGAGTGTTCCTACGAAGAAGGTGCATGCCAAGATCATAAACATGATCGGATAACTAACGGTTCCAATTAATAAGGCAGTAACTACCGGTCCGGCAACCATGCTAATCTGATGGCATAGTTCCATTAAGCTGTTAGCTGGCGCAAGTTGTTCTCGAGAGACAAGAGAGGGCAGAATCGAGCTGCGTGCTGGCCAAAAAAATGCATCGACTGTTCCGAATAAAGCTGCCATGACGTACAGGCTTACTGGGAACCAGGCGCCATTTCCTTGAAGCATAAGCAAACTGAAGCAGGCTAAAATAATGCCCCTAACCAGAAGGGAGGAAAACATAATCCATTTTCGATTCAAACGATCAGCAGCCACCCCGCCCGCCAGCATAAAGAGGAGACGGGGGATGGACAGACAAATCAAAGTCGTGCCGAGGATTGCTCCTGAGCCTAAGCCATTCACGATATACCAGTTGAGCAGGATGAAGAAAGCCCCGTCAGCCATTGCCGAAAATAAAGTGCCGCACCATAACCGGACAAACGATCCATTTTTCCACAGGGAATTATTTGTCGCCAGAGTGCTCATCTCCATTTTCCTCCTTCTTTTTCTTCACGACAATCTTGCTGGTGTAATGCTTGAATTCAGACTGTTGGTGCTCATAGTTATCTGGCAAGGATTCGTCTTCTGCGACGTAGTAACGTTCATTCGTCATGAATCCGACGGTGACCATGTAAAAGTTTTCAACCGTATCCTCCGCTTCTCCAGTAGCAATCCTCCCTAAGTAGCGATCTTCCATTTCGGATAGCTCCTCAAGTAAAGCCTGATATTTTTTGAGCCAAGCAAATATTTCTTTTCGAGGTGCTCTCACTTCGGAGCTAGCTGCAATAGCAGGAGGACGATCCTCTTGATCCGAAAAGAGCATGAATGACTCGTCTGGTGCGTTATACAGGCGATTAATACCGGAGCGCAGGTGATTTATCATCGTTTCCTGCAACAGGATACTGTCTTCGCGCAGGGAGGGCAGCAAATCATCACTAACCTTGAAGTCGTAAGCAACAGCCCGATAAAACTTTTGTACGATCCCGTTCTTTTCTTCCGTACGCACGACTTCAACGAAGCCGTGGCTTTCCAATTCCTTCAGGTGATAATGCACTTTAGAGGGAGAAAGGGAGAGAAGGGTCGCGAGCTGCTTGCCTGTGTATTCCTCCTTGACCAGCATCGTGATGATCTGTAGGCGCAAGGAATCGCTGACAGCTTTTAATTGATCCAAAGTTTCCACAACTACGTATCGTTTCAAGTCGATCAACCTCGTTTCGTTGAACGTGAACGTTTTCTTATTTTTAGACGTTCAGTTTTATTTGAACGTATTGTAACAACAAAACGATCTGTTTCGCAAGATCAATTTGCGCTTATTTTTTGACAAGTGCTACAATATTGAAAACGGTGAGAGGGTGCATTCCTGTGGCGATCTTGCAACATCCCGTCTTTCGTCGTTTGTATACGGCCCACATTGTACACATCATCGGAAATGAATTTACATTTATTGCGGTCGTTGGACTTTTACATGATTTAAGTGGATCGGGTCTTTCTTTTGCGGCAGGTACTGTGTTTCGCATGATCCCTTATGTGTTTGCCAGCTTTTTCGCAGGGACGCTTGTAGAGAATTGGGATAAACGGCGGGTCATGATTGTTGTCAATTTGCTTCGCGGCATTCTCGTCAGTTTGTTTTTCTTCATCACATCCGCGGCCTACTTATGGGTGGCTTTTTTGTTATTGATTCTGGTCAATATTTGCAGTGCTTTTTTTCAACCAGCCATGCAAGTCGCGATCGTACAATCCGTGGAGGAAAAGGATAGGCTGGCTGCGAATTCCCTTTTGCAGGGGACGACTTCGTTTCTCATTATTGTTTGTCAGGGTGTGGCAGCAGTTCTGGTTTACTTGTTCTCCTACCGTTACAATTTTTTGCTCGATGCCGCCTGTTATTTGTTGTCGCTGTTTATCTTGCTTCCGCTCCCGCATATCGCTAACCATGTTGTATCGAAAGCGGCTGTACCTTTTATGGAAAGGCTAAAAGAGGGCTTCCGTTATATCGGCAAACATCGGGAAATTGGCAGTGTGATCGGCTATCAGATGGCGGAACGAGTATGTGGCGCCTATTACATTATGCTGATGTACTATGTTCTTACGGAGCGGGGAGAGGGCTTGTATGTATTCGGACTCTTAGATATTCCGCTGGGACTCGGGGGTGTGATCGCTGGGATTGCCGTGAACAAGCTGTCTGACAGCCTGAGTGAAAAGGGAACGTGGCGTGTCCAAGGCTGGGCACTCGTTGCGATGGGCTGCTCGATTATCGCTGTGTTTCATACGAAACCACTACTTGGGCTGGCCATTGCCATCCTCTTTGCATCAACGGCTCAATTTGGCTCGTCGATATTGTCTGTAACGAAGCTTCAGCGACTGTCTGATCCTGCTTATTTGGCTCGCGTATTTTCCATTCGGGAAATGGCGACCATGGGAAGCTTTTCTGCGAGCTGCTTGATTCTCGGATTCAGTGCGGAGCAGGTCGGGAGTGCCGCTGTCTCCGTGTGGCTTGGTTTCTTTGGGGTAGCAGCAGGACTTCTGTGGCTTTGGAGCCGTCGTAAATTGCAAAAGTTCGCAGACGTACAGTTAGACTTAGGATAGATTCCTCTGCTTATTTGGAGCAGAGGCTCTTTTTTCATACAAAATGAAACTTTTAGATTTAATAAATATAATTATTGAAAAAGTATGAAACCAATTATACAATGAATGGAAAAAAGAGAAAAAGGAAGATGCAGCATGAAGGAATTATGGCTGCAGCGTTCATTTCGCTGGTACTGGCTGGGGATGTTTTTATCTGGTTTGGGGGATCAGTTTGGCTGGATGGGCTTGACGTGGTTTGTCATGAATAAAACAGGCTCACCTGCTGCGATGGGTGGAGTTGTTCTTGCGTATATGCTCCCTGCTGTTTTTACTGGTTTAGTGGCGGGAGTTTTGCTGGATCGGTTTGATCGACGCAAGCTCATCATGATGGACAATGTGGCGCGAGGACTCATTTTTATAGCATTGGTCGCATTATTGCAGATCGAACAAGTTCCGCTTTTTGTGATATACGTACTGATTGTGATTGCAGGAATCCTTTCTCCGCTGAGCACAGCTGGGGCGCAGACTTTGTTGCCGAGAATCGTTTCGGACAAAAATCAATTGGTCAAAGCAAATGGCGTGATGGAAACACAATGGCAAATTGTTTATATGTTTGGACCGGCACTCGCGGGTGTTTTAATCGGGTTGATTGGTGAAGCTTATGTTCTATTGATCGATGCGGCCAGCTTTTTTGTATGTGCCTTCTGCTTCTCCCGGTTGCCGCGTGAGCTTACGAAAAGTGCGAATCCTACTGCGATTGTAAAAGGTCAAATGGGAGTATTCTTTCGTTCTCTCTTGAGTGACATGCGGACAGGGTATCGCTACATATTGGGACGCAAGCAATTGATTATTCTTATCTTTTTTACATTTTTATTTAACATGTCGTACGGTCCGATTGAAATTGCACTCCCCCTGTATGCGAATCAGGATTTGGCAGGAGGAGCTGTTGCATTAGGGATGCTGTGGTCTTCTTTGGCAGTCGGGGCATTACTAGGCTCTCTCTTTTTCTCAACGATTACGTGGAAACTTCCGTTGGGTTCGACACTGGCAGGGATTATCGTGGCGTGGGGATTGACCACATTGCCGATCGCATTATTCTCAAGGTTGGAGATCGCGATGGCTTCGATGGTTGTGGCGGGCTTTTGCTTTGCTCCTTATAACATCATGTACAGAAGCTATCTGCAAAAACAGGTGCCTGATGCTCTCTTGGGGCGGGTATTGACCAGTGTTCGTACGATTACGGGGACAGGAATGCCAGCAGGAGCGGCTGTCTCTGGCTTCCTCATACCCTTTTTGGGCGTTCAAGGGATCATTGGAACCGGAGCAGCCGTATGTATCATTTTCGGTCTCCTTGCATTCGGGGCATTGAAAAACTTGGAGGATTCCTCCTCACTTCCGATTGAGGAGAGGTGAGACGAGATGTTTTAGCCACTGAGGCAATAGGAAGTAGATGCGGGAGAGCGCATGCAGACGAAATGGCATGGCAACCTCCGGACGCTTTGCTTCCGCTGCTCGATAAATGGCCCTTGCCGTTTGTTCCGGTGTCAATAAATACCGACTCACTTTGCTGCGATAGCTACCTGTTTTGTCTGCTTTATCCAAAAAGGGCGTGTCGATCGGCCCTGGCATCGCACACGTCACAGCAATTCCAGTGCCTTGCAGTTCGTGGCGCAATCCTTCACTAAAGCGGATAACAGCTGCTTTGCTGGCTGCATACACCGCAGCTTTGGCAGTTGCGACCTGTCCGGCAAGTGAGGCAACTGTGATAATATGACCTTGCTTTTGTTGAAGCATCATCGGCAAAAAGGCGCGGGTTGTGTAGAAAACACCGGAAATATTCGTCCGCAATGTTTCTTCCAGCTCTTCTATGCGCATGTCGATCAGCGGTTCAAAGACAGCCATCCCGGCATTGTTGTAAAGAAAATCGCAACGCTCGAAACGGATGTTCACCCATGCAGCGAACTGTCGAATGTCTTCGTTGCTGCTGACGTCTAACGGGTAGTGATGGAGATGATTCGGATAAGCGTTTTGTAACAAAACGAGTTCCTCGTTGATAGCTCTGCGACTCGTGGCAATGACACAATCACCTTTTTCTAAATGAAGTCGAGTCAAAGCTAGACCAAGGCCACCAGAAGCACCGGTGATGACGACAATACGGGGAGTCGACATGTCATCCACTTCTTTCTTGTGTAGAGTTTTGATTTCCACTGTAAATGGCAAAGTATAAGCCCCCTAGTTGATGTGAAGGCTAGCCTCTAGGGGGTGAATGCACATGCCAGCAGTAAAATGTTCTGTAGCAAACTGTGAGTACTGGGCGCAAGGCAATCTTTGCAGCGCCGAAGAAATCATGGTAGAGATTGACGCACACGCTACCGTAAACCTGAAAGAAGAATTCGCAGGCGAGTACGGTCAAAACACCCAGCATCAGGATCAGGCAAAGACATCGTCTGAGACCTGTTGTCTGACGTTCAAGCCGAAGACATCAGCGAAGAAATAACGCTGTCTCGGCGCAAAAAGGACGTATCCCAAAACGGTGATACGTCTTTTTTCTATTCAACCTATACGCTTGTCCTAGCTGGAAAAAGCTCGTTGACTTTTTGGGCAACCTCTTCCCAAGAAGTGACTCGATGGACGAGTGGAGGTAGGGACGCTTGATTATACGGAGTGTCAAACAAGAACACGGGAATTTGCAGCGCCTCTGACAATTGCAAAGCGTTCTCCAGACGATCCTCCAAAAAGAGGTCCACGCCCCATTTGCGGGCAGCTGACAGCTTGTCGTGGCTCCCAATCAAATCCACTTCATGGTGAGGGATATTGTAGCGAGCAAACCATTGTAAGGTCACATCGCGATGACGATCCTCTCGAGCACTTATATATACCAGCTTGTGGGAGGTAAACCAATCGCGCAAAACCTGATCGGCAATTCCGTGAACAGGCGCACCATCATAAAGGCGTTCCCCGTTTTGATCCAGCCACATTTCAAACTCTGCGTCTGTGATTTGATACACGTTGGCTAAATTGTACTCCACACAGTCTTCATATCGTAAATCTCTTCCAAAGCTCTCATTCATCAACGGAACAATACTGCTAGGTGATGTGACTGTGCCGTCAATATCAATGCCAATCGTTAGGATTTTGTCTGGTTTCATTCTCTCGCCTCCCGTTTAAATTGTACAACGTAGGCAGACAATAAGGCTACTTCCTTCACTTAAATAATCCTTTACCAAAAAAGGGGCTGAGCATGCTATGTTGGATCGACACGAACGTAATGATGCGAAGCGGAAGGAAGATACCGGTTTTTCCGAGACGGTTGATCAGCACGACAGGGAGTTTGCAGCGAATACTTGGACACAGGCCGTTTTTGACGAAGAGGAAGAGCGGTCGAGGCGCAGGGTTCACTATGACCCCCACTCCTTTACAGAGCGCTATACAGGCGAGCTGGATGAGGAGCGTAACGACTTTTCGGAGCGTTTGGATGGCGTTGTCCTGACAAAAGAGGACCGTTCACGGGTCGCCAAAGTCAGAGATGACGACATCGAGGCAGCGGCGGAGATCGCCGAGCCGTTTCCGACCAGTCGTGCTGCCAGTGAGATCGACACAGACGAGGACAGCCGGGAAAATGGGGCCACCGGTATTGGAATGACTGGCTTGGGCTTATCGATCCTGTCCCTGTTTCTCATGCCGTACTTGGTGGCTCCAATTGGTATGGTGCTTGGCTATCTGGCGTATCGACGCAACTCGAAGACGCTGGGAGCCTGGGCGATGATCATAGGTGCTATTGCCATTTTGGGCGCATTAGTCATCTACCCGTACTATACGGCTCGCTAAAAGTATCAAACCGCAAAACCTCTCCGGTTCATTCAGCCGGAGAGGTTTTTGTGTTGCCCCACTGCTATTTGTACAAGGAGGAGACGAAAGGTGTAATCGCTGCGATAACGGCGTCACAAAATACATCAGAACGACTTACGCGATTATCCGTTAAAAGGGAATAGGCGCCGCCACGGTGATTACTGCCGACGGTTTTCCCCCATTCATCTATGATGGTACTTAGCTCAATTTGCTCCTGCTGGATTCGGTGGACAGCTTGATTTGGGATAGGAAAAGCCAATCCCTTTCCAATAAAGAGCTCACTTCCATTCCAGGCTGCGCAGATGGAAATCAAATACCACTGTTTGGTAAACGGCTCATCGTACATAAGTCCGCCTTCCAGACCTAGCCCAATCTCTGCTTCTGGGGTTTGACTATGTGCAGCTTTTGCTCGATTGATCGCTCCAGTAATCGTCTCTTCTTCACTCATCGGCTGAGCCGCTACGCCAGAGGGGACAGATAAGCAGAAAGGTTCCGTTCCAGTTGCTTTTTGTACAGCGAGACGTTTTGCTTCATTTTTCGTTCCGAGTGCATAACGGAAAATATGATAATCCAACGGCTTGTTCCACCTCTTTCCATCATCGATGCTAGTGGTAGTATACCACCTTTTGATTCGACCGCGATTCCTCAGGTTGTGATAAGATAATGCATAGAGAAAAGTCAGACCTAGCATCCGAAAGAGAAAGAGGAGTGGACGATGAAATTTACAAAGCTGCATGGCTTGGGTAATGATTACGTTTACGTCAACTGTTTTGAGGAAGACTTGTCAGGTGTAGATTTACCCGAACTGGCAAGAAGGGTGAGCGATCGGAATTTTGGCATTGGTGGCGATGGACTGATCCTCATTATGCCATCTGAGCGAGCAGACTTTCGCATGCGGGTATTTAACAATGATGGCAGCGAAGCAAAAAATTGCGGAAACGGCTTGCGCTGTGTGAGTAAGTACGTATACGATCATGCTTTAACTCAGCAAACAACGTTTACCGTGGAGACGTTAGGAGGGACCGTTACTCCTGTTGTATCGCTTGGAACAGACGGTAAGGTCGATCAAGTAACAATAGATATGGGAGAGCCTCATTTTGAGCGAGCAGCAATTCCGATGACAGGCATTCCTGAAGAGCAAGTGCGAGAAGAGGTAATCGAAGTCGGTGGAACTGCGTTTACGATGACGGCTGTTTCGATGGGCAATCCTCATGCCATCCTTTTCGTGGATGAAGTGAAGGAAGAAGATGTTCGTCACTACGGGCCAATGATCGAGTATCACGAATGGTTCCCTGAGCGAACTAATGTCGAATTTATCCAAATATTGAATCAAGAGGAAATTCTTTTCCGTGTATGGGAAAGGGGTTCGGGTGTAACGCTTGCCTGTGGGACAGGAGCTTGCGCTGCTGCAGTAGCTGCCCACTTGAGTGGAAAGACCGGTAGAAAAGTCACTGTTCATCTGGCAGGAGGCGATCTCTTTATTGAATGGAAGGAAGCGGATAACCGTGTCTATATGACGGGTCCGGCTACTGAAGTTTTTTCTGGTAAGTATTTGGGGGAGATCCCATTTAAATAACAGCAAGCCAAAACCGTTCCGTCGAAATCGACAGGAGCGGTTTTTTCACAAAAAATAGCGTGGTCACGGCGAATCCTTCATGCCGTCACCACGCTATCGAATTCGAATAAGTGTCACGCGTTGTACACCTCATTTAGGTATGCGACGTCCGTGCGATCGTACTGAGGAGTATTTTTGTTCATCTTCGCCAGTTCCGCTTGCAGTCTTTTCAATTCGGCTTCCATCTTCTTGATTTCTTCTTGCATAGCTTGTGCGGTCATGGTGGTTCTCTCCTTGTTGTCGTTTTTTATCTAAATTTATTGACTATTCTAACGAAAGGCTAAAACAATGTAAATAGCCTATATCTGGATGTAAGCGTTTTATTCGTGAATAGTCTGTGAACGCTTGTTCAGATTGTCTGATTTGGCCTTTTGAGAGCAACGAACTCGGGGAAAAATAAGGTCGAGAAGTGTAATACTTTATATGTTCTTTACGAAAAGTCATGTTATGATGAAGCGTAGTATTCGGGCATCTTGCCCTTAGGAAGGTGTGTACTGGTGATTTACTTGGACAACAGTGCGACTACCCGGCCTCATCCTCAAGTGATTGAAACCGTTAGACGCGCGATGGAAAGCTACTATGGAAACCCGTCTTCTTTGCATCAAAAAGGAGTAGAGGCGGAAAATGTACTGAAGCAGGCGCGAAAGGTTGCCGCTCAGTATTTGGGTTGTAAAGAAAGTGAAGTTATTTTTACTTCAGGTGGTACGGAGAGCAACAATACGGCGATCAAGGGTATAGCCTTTCAATATCAAAACAGAGGGAAACATATTATTACGACGCAGGTAGAGCATCCGGCTGTTTACGATGTTTGCAAACAGTTGGAAGGCCTAGGGTTTACTGTGACGTATCTGCCAGTAGATCGTGAAGGTCGCGTATCGGTAGAAGCTGTTCAGAAAGCAATGCGTCCGGATACGATTCTCGTTTCGGTCATGCATGTGAACAACGAGCTGGGAACCATTCAACCGATCTTGGAAATCGGACAATGGTTGAAGCAATTCCCGAAAGTCTTGTTTCACGTCGATGCTGTCCAAGGAATTGGGAAAGTTCCTTTGCGCATCAAGGATTCAGGGATTGATCTGTTGAGCGTCTCTGCTCACAAGTTTTACGGACCCAGGGGAGTCGGCATTTTGTATAAACGGGAAGGCTTGATCATTCACCCGTTGATGATGGGTGGCGGCCAAGAAGGCGGAGTTCGCTCAGGTACGGAAAACCTCCCAGCCATCGCCGGTATGGCAAAAGCAATCCGGATTTTAGAAGAACTAGGCAGCGTGGAGATGATCAGGCTGCAACAATTGAATCAACAGCTTCGTCAAGGGATTGCAACGATTGAAGGTTGCATAGTGAATACCCCGGAAGCGAATACGGCTCCTCATATCATGAACTTGTCAGTACCAGGAGTAAAAGCGGAAGTCCTGTTGCATGCTTTGGAGGAAAAAGGCTTTCTGATATCCACCAAGTCTGCATGTTCATCCAAAGTCAATGAGCCAAGCAGAGTACTGACTGCGATTGGCATTGAGCGGGATTGCGCGTTGTCGTCTTTGCGGGTTAGTTTGGGCCGGGAAAATACAGCGGAGGACATTCAGCAGTTTTTGAAGGCGTTAGAGGAATGCGTCAGTGTGCTTCGTTCTTATTTAAAACAACAACCTGCCCCCGCTCATAGAAAATAGTGTGGACAACTAAAAGGAGATAAATATGAACTACGATGTTATTTTAATTCGTTATGGTGAGTTGGCGCTTAAAGGAAAAAACCGCGATCAATTCGAAGAGGCACTTGTAAAAAGTGTGAGAAACGTACTGCGCTCGTTTTTTAAAGTAAAAGTTCGACGCAATTACGGTCGGATGTATGTGGAGCTGCATGGCGAGGACGCTTATGCGGTTATGGAGCGTTTGAAACGTGTATTTGGTATTTCTTCCTTTAGTCCGACGATCCAGGTAGATCCTGATATTGAAACGATCAAGGAAAAAGCGCTGGACTTGGTTCGTCAAATGGACCCACAACCGCGCACTTTCCGTGTGGTTTCTCGTCGTGCAGATAAACGCTATCCAATTCAATCGATGGAAGTGAACCGTATGGTGGCAACACACATCTTGCGTGCACTTCCAGCTATCAGTGTAGATTTGCATGAGCCGGATATGATTGTTAATGTAGAAATTCGCACGGAGGGTACTTACATTAGCTGTGAAACCATCCCGGGACCAGGTGGCTTGCCAGTTGGGGTGAGCGGAAAAGTACTACTGCTTCTATCTGGGGGTATCGACAGTCCTGTAGCTGGCTGGATGATGCTGAAGCGTGGTGTGACGCTTGAAGCGATTCACTTCCACAGCTACCCATTTACGAGCGAGCGTGCTTTGCAAAAAGTACGGGATCTAGCACATAAGCTGACCAAATGGGGAGGAACAGTCCGCCTCCATGTCGTACCGTTTACAGAGATTCAAACTGCCATTCGTGAAAAATGCCCAGAAGACTATTTGATCACCATCATGCGTCGGTTTATGATGCGCATTTCGGAGCGTGTAGCGGAAAATACCAATGCGAAGGCACTCGCAACAGGGGAAAGCCTCGGTCAAGTCGCATCGCAAACCTTGGAAAGCATGGACACGATCAACAAGGTGATTTCGATTCCAATCCTGCGACCGCTCGTCGCCATGGACAAGGTAGACATTGTAGACCTTTCTCGCCAAATCGATACGTACGAGCTGTCTATTTTGCCGTATGAAGACTGCTGCACAGTGTTTACACCGAAAAATCCTGTCACGCGACCGAAGCCTCGCCTCGCTGCAAAATTTGAGGAAGCACTGGATGTAGAAGCGCTAGTGGAGGATGCTGTAGCGAGAACTGAAATAGAAGAGATTACAACGAAGCCAATAGAAACGACAACCGACCTGTTCTAAATACAAGTATAGAGAAAATCGCGACACGGGGGAGAAGGAACCATGATAATCCGTTATGAGCGCAATGGTAAGGTGAAGCATGGCTGGATGGTGGAAGAGGATCACAAAGTACGCGTGATTGAAGGGGACATTTACAAAATCCATACGGCAAAACCGATCATGACGGGCCTTGAGCTGCCTTTGGATGAGGTCACGTTGAAGGCGCCAAGTGATCCAAGCAAGGTCGTATGCATCGGATTGAATTACCGGGACCATGCGGCTGAGATGGGGATTGACCTGCCAAATGAACCGTTGATGTTTTTGAAGCCGTCAACAACTGTCATTGGACCTGGTGAGCCCATCGTCTATCCAAAGCTGACGCAGAACCTTCATTATGAAGGCGAACTCGCCGTGGTGATTAAGAAAGAGGCCAAGAAGATCAAGGCTGCGGATGCAGACGATTATATCTTGGGATTCACTTGTGCGATTGATGTGACCGCGCGCGATCTGCAGATGAGCGATGGGCAATGGACAAGGGCAAAAGGTTTTGATACATTTTGTCCGCTTGGACCTGCTATTGCGGCTAAACTGGATTATCATAACTTGCGTATCGTGACACGAGTAAACGGAGAAGTGCGTCAGGATGCTTGCACTGACCAATTGATTTTTACGATTCCACAATTGATCGAGGCTGTATCTGCGGTCATGACGCTTCGTCCTGGCGATGTTATTTTAACCGGGACTCCATCTGGTGTAGGTGAGCTTGTTCCAGGTGATGAGATTTCGGTAACCATTGAAGGGATCGGAACCTTAACGACTCATGTAGTGGCCGAGGAGTAGTCATACATTCTTTGATAAGATGGACCAAGCCCCCTGCTTGTGTGAAGTGGGGGCTTGGCTTTTTTATTTTATTCTTCTTTGTTCGGATCATCATGAATGGGATGCGCAGATGGGTCTTGTCGCGGGAGGTCTTGATGCATCTGCCGTGTTTCGTAAGTGAACCGAGTGGTGGTGGAATGCTGTCCGGGCTCCCAGCCTGTTGCTTTCCCTAAGCGAGTTTCGTTGGTGGCAGCTCCAAATGGCCCCTCTGGGAATTCCTCCTGAAGGATTTCATTGCGCTGCGACTCTACAGTAGATAATTCACTGTAATTGTCGTTTTCGTATTCTTCATAGGTTGGTTTTGGATCCATAGTAACACCGCCGTTTATTTGTTGGGTACTTCACGGTTACGCAGCTTAAACGCCCAGCGGTTATAGTTTGAAATAAAAAGAGAATCACTATTCGTTTTTCCTATTGACTCCGTCATTCATTTCATTTATATTTAAATTCTGCTTGAAACAATCAATACACTTAAAAAATCACTGATAAAAAAGTGAGAGAAACACTTGACTTATGCCTGGTGATTTTGTTATATTAGATCTTGTCGCTGCTGAACGAAGCGAAACGCTTGAAAAAACCTCTTGCAAAAACGGTTGCGACATGATAAGATAGAAAAGTCGCCTTCGGGCGAATGACACAA